>JAPKHB010000827.1 GCA_026647295.1 Planctomycetota bacterium
GCGGCACGGACCTGAATATCGACAAGTCGGGCCCGCGGACGGTGATCGAGGTCGAGTACACCCGCAAGGTGCCGCTGCTGGCCAACGTCAGCCTGTCGATCGACCTGCATCCGAGCAGCGCGTCGCGCTGACCCGACGATGCCGGACCGACTTCAGGCGCGCCTGGGCCACGCGTTCTCCGATGTCCGCCTGCTGCAGGAGGCGCTGACCCATCGCAGCTTCGGGCAGCCCAACAACGAGCGTTTCGAGTTCCTCGGCGACGCCGTCCTCGACTGCGTGGTGTCGATCGCGCTGTTTGGCCGCTTCGGCGAGCTGCGAGAGGGAGAGCTGTCGCGGGTGCGCGCCTCGCTGGTGCGCCAGGACACGCTGCACCGCCTCGCGCTCGAGCTCGAGCTCGGCGACTGCCTGCGCCTGGGCGAGGGCGAGCTCAAGTCCGGCGGCAGCCGGCGCCCGTCCATCCTCGCCGATGCGCTCGAAGCGCTGTTCGCCGCGGTCTATCTGGACGCCGGCTTCGAAGCGGCGAAGGGGGTCATCGACCGCCTCT
>JAPKHB010000828.1 GCA_026647295.1 Planctomycetota bacterium
CTCCAGGCGAGCCAGACGGGCGGCGTCGCCCAGCCGCACCGCGTGCCTCCACGCCTGATCGAGCTGCCGCAGGCGGTGCTCGTAGAGGATGGCCGCCTCGCGATGGATCCACCCCCGGTCGCCGTGCGCCGCCAGCGCCAGGCCGAGCGTGTCTGCCGCAGCGCGCCAGCGCGCCACGCGCTTGAACAGCCGCGTCGCGTCGGCGTAGAACACCTCCGGCGCCGCGGCGGGCTGCGCGACCGGGGCGGCGCTCGCCTGGCGCGCCGGTTGGGGGGGCGTGGCGATGCTCTTCACGTTCGTGCTGCTCGGCACCGCCGCCTCGCCGCGGCGATGGAGGGAATCGGGCTCGCCTGGGAGGTCGTCTACGTCAATGACGGCTCGCGCGACGGCACGCTCGGCGTGATGCTGGGCCTGCGCGCGGCCGATCCGCGCGTCGCGGTGGTGAACCTCTCGCGCAACTTCGGCAAGGAGATCGCGCTGACCGCCGGGCTCGACCACGCGCGCGGCACGGACGCGGTGGTGGTGATCGACGCCGATCTGCAG
>JAPKHB010000829.1 GCA_026647295.1 Planctomycetota bacterium
GGCGCTACGGCGCCCCGACGTCCACGTTCGTCAAGGCGTAATCGAGCCGGTAGCTTCCGATGACCGCGCCCGGCGCCGCGCCGCGCCCGGCGAGCGCCGCGGAGCCGAGCTCGCCCTGCGCCAGCGCCGCGACCGCCGCAGCCTCGTAGCCGTGCACGAGCAGCACCCAATCGGCGAGCGCGTCGCCGCCGCGCACCAGGATGCCCGCGCGCGCGGCGCGGCCGATCGCCACCGTGATCGCGAGCGGCGTGGCGAGCGCGAGCGCGCACGGGCAGGTCACGACCAGCAGCGCGATGGCGTGGTCGAACGCGCGCGCGGCGTCCACGCGGCTCCAGCCCCACCAGGTCAGCGCCGCGAGCACGAGCACGACCGCCACGAACACGCCCGCCAGCGCCGCCTGGAAGTCCTTCTTGCCGGTGAGGCCGACGAACTTCTGCACGACTTCGCCCTTGTGGAAGATCATGACCGTCGGGATGGCCTGAATGTTGTACTGCATCGGCACCTGCTGACTATTCTCGGTGTTGAGCTTGCCGACTTTGACCT
>JAPKHB010000083.1 GCA_026647295.1 Planctomycetota bacterium
CCCCGCGCCCCCTCTGCACCCCCCGCGTGCTCCCGTGTGCTGGGTCGATGCGTCACTGCCGCGGGCTCTGGAAGGTGCCGTACCGCGCTTCGAAGCAGGTGAAGACCTCGCCCAACGTCACGCGCCGCTCCACCGCTTCGAGCACGGCGGGGAACAGGTTCCCCGGTCCGTCGATGGCGCGGCGCAGCCCCGCCAGCGCGGCCTGGGCCGCCGCCTCGTCGCGCGCGGCCCGCGCCGCCCGCACGCGCTCGACGGCCTCCTGCTCGACGGCCGGGTCGAGCGCGAAGAGCTCCGGTTCGGGCTCCGCCCCGCCCACGTGGCAATTGAGTCCCACCACCAGGTCGCGGCCCTCCTCGATGCGCTTCTGGGCCTCGTAGGCGCTCTTCTCGATGGCGCGCTGCGGGAAGCCCGCTTCGACCGCGGCGAGCGTCCCGCCCAGCGCGTCGATGCGCTCGATCAGGGCGCGGGCGCGGCGCTCGACCTCGTCGGTGAGCGCCTCCACGTACGGCGCGCCCCCGAGCGGGTCGACCACGTCGGCCACCCCGCTTTCGTGTGCCAGCACCTGCTGCGTGCGTAGCGCCAGCACCGCCGCGGCCTCCGAGGGCAGCGCGAGCGCCTCGTCCTTTCCGTTCGTGTGCAGCGACTGCGTCCCGCCCAGCACGGCGGCCAGCGCCTGGACGGTGACCCGGACCACGTTCACGTCCACCTGCCGGGCCTGCAGGGTGCTGCCGCCCGTCTGCGTGTGGAAGCGCAGCATGAGGCTACGGGGGTCCGTCGGCGCGTAGCGTTCCCGCACCAACGTCGCCCACAGGCGGCGGGCGGCGCGGAACTTGGCGACCTCCTCGAACAGGTGGTTGTGGGCGTTGAAGAAGAACGAGAGCCGGGGCGCGAACTCGTCGATGGCCAGGCCCCGCTCCAGCGCGGCGTCGACGTAGCCCAGGCCGTCGGCCAGCGTGAAGGCGACCTCCTCGACCGCCGTCGAGCCGGCCTCCCGGATGTGGTAGCCGCTGATGCTCACGGGGTTGAAGTGCGGGAGGTGGCGCGTGGCGTGTTCGATCACGTCGGTCACGAGGCGCAGCGAGGGGCGCACCGGGAGACGCTGCGTGCCCCGCGCGATGAACTCCTTGAACATGTCGTTCTGCACCGTGCCGCGCAGGCGCGCCGGATCCACGCCCTGGCGCCGCGCCACGGCCACCAGCAGCGCGAGCAGCACGATGGCGGTCGAGTTGATCGTCATGCTGATGCTGATGCGGTCGAGCGGGAGGCCGTCCAGCAGCGCGAGCATGTCGTCCAGCGTGGCGATCGACACGCCCACGCGGCCGACCTCCCCGCGGGCGAGCGGGTGGTCGGGGTCGTACCCGATCTGCGTGGGCAGGTCGAAGGCGACCGAGAGGCCCGTGGTGCCCTCGGCGAGCAACGCGCGGTAGCGCGCGTTGCTCTCGCGTGCCGTGGCGAAGCCGGCGTACTGGCGCATCGTCCACAACCGGCCGCGGTACATGCTGGGCTGGACGCCGCGCGTGAAGGGGGGTTCGCCCGGCACGCCCACCCGCTCCGCGAAGCCGGCCGTGGTGGGACCCGGCGCGTAGCACGGGGCCGGCTCGATGCCCGAGGAGGTCGCAAAGGACGCCCGCCGCTCGGGGTGGCGGGCGACGCTGGCCGCGTAGGTGGTGGCGAGCCAACGGGCCAGGCGCTCGTCGTGCGGGTGCTCGGCCATGGACCCTCCCCGCCCGCGGGGTCCGCCGGGCCCCGGGACGCGGCTTCCACCCTACCGCCGGCCGGCGCGCGGCCCGCCCAGGCGCCCGAGCGCCGCGCGGCAGGCCTCCAGATCCGCGGGGGGCGGCGCGGTCACCTCGAGGCGCCCGCCGGCGCGCGGATGGGGGAAGGCGAGCGTGAGCGCGTGGAGCATCAGGCGGGGCGCGTGCTCCTCGCCCGGGGCGTCCCGCCGGCCGTAGGCGCGGTCGCCCACGATCGGATGGCCGAGGTGCTTGAGGTGCACGCGGATCTGGTGCGTCCGCCCCGTGTGGGGGTGGCAGCGCAGCAGCGCGTGGCGCGCCATGGTCTCGACCACCTCCCAGCGGGTCAGGGCGCGCCGGCCCCCCGGCCGGACCTCCATGCGGGTGCGATGGACCGGCGAGCGCCCGATCGGCGCGTCCACCTCCCCCGCGGCGGCGGCGGGCACCCCGTGCACCAACGCGAGGTACGTCTTTTCGACGCGGCGCTCCGCAAAGGCGCGGCCAAGGGCGCGCTGGGCGAACTCGGAGAGCGCGACGACGATCACGCCCGAGGTCTCCCGGTCGAGGCGGTGGACGATGCCGGGGCGGTCGGCGCCGCCGAGCGCCGGCAGGTCGCCGACGCGGTGCGCGAGCGCGTTGGCCAGCGTCCCGCCCGGGCGCCCGCTGCCCGGATGGACCGCGAGGCCCGCCGCCTTGTCGAGCACCAGGAACTCCTCGTCCGCATGGAGCACGACCAGCGGGATGGGCTCCGGCGTCACCTCGAAGGGGCGTACGGGGGGGAGGTCCACCTCCACCTCCTCCCCGCCTTGCACCGCGTGGCGGGCCGGCCGCGGGAGGCCGTTGACACGCACGCGACCGTCGCGGATCCAGCGCGCGATCGCGGTGCGGGAGTGGTCCGGCAGCCGGTCCGCCAGCGCCCGGTCCAGCCGCTTGCCGCGCGCCGAGGCATCCAGGGTAAGGCGCACGGGGGCGGGCTCGGACGGCGGAATGGGCGGCTCCTGGCGGCGTTGGGGCCGAACGCGGGCGGCCCACGGAACCGTTGTACCCTCCGGCAACCGCCCTCGGAGCCTGCCGCCGTGTCCGCGACCGATCCCCTGCCTTCGACGCCTCCCGAGGCCCCGCGGGCGGCCGCGCCGCCGGCGGCCAGGCCGGGGGCCGCGCCCGCCCCCCCCTGGCGGCGCTACGCGCTGATCGGCGCGCCGCTCCTCGTGCTGGCCGCGACCGCGGTGCTCGTCTTCCTGCCGCGGATCCGGATCGCGACGGCCATCAACGGGCTGGGCTCCCTGGACGGCCGCGCCGCCGAGTCGCACCGCCGGTTCCTCATGGAGCACGAGGACCGCGCGCTGGTGGACCGGCTGCTGGTCGAGGCCGTCGAAGACGAGTCGCGCTCCTTCCACGTCCGACGGGAGGCCGGCGCGCTGGTCCTCGGCCGGCTCGGCATCGACCCGCACATCAGCCGGCTGCTCCGCGAAGGATCGCTCGGCGCCCGCGCGGTCGCGGTGAGCGTGCTGTCGGAGAGCCGGGAACTGCGGAACTTCCAGTACTTCGTCGACACCCCGGAGTTCCGCATCCAGGAGACGGTGCGGGAGTGGCTGGGGCGCCGGGGCGACGCGACGCGTTGGCGGGCCATCCAGCTGGCGCGGCGCCTGCAGATGGCCGACGCGCTCGACCCGATCGTCGCGATCCTGGACGAGCCCGCCCACGCGGCCATGCACCAGCAGGACCGCTACCAGCTCGTGGTGGCCGCGGCCGCCGCCCTCGAGACCTTCAAGGCTTGCGGCGAACTCGGGCGCGTGCTGGCCCTGGCCGAGGCCGACGCGGATCCGGCCGTGCGCCGGGCCTGCCTGGAGATCGCCGTGCGCGCCTCCGCCCTGGAGGGCGGGGCGTGCCCGGGGGCCCTGGACCCGGCGCGGCTCGCCGCGGCCGTCGCCGCCGCGCTCGACTCCGGCGTCCACGAGTTGGCGCAGCAGGCGCTGCTCCTCGTCACCCGGGCGCCCGACCTGGGGCGCGGCCGCGCGGAGGTCATCCGCGAACTCCTCGAGCGCAACCGCCACCCCGACCCGGGCAAGCGCGAGGTCCAGCGCCGCCACGCCCTGGACGCCCTGGCGGCGCTGGGCGATCCCCAGGTGATCGCCGCCCTGCCGGTGTACGCGCACGATCCGATGGCCTCCGTCCGCTCCTCGGCGCTCGAGGCCGCGGTGCGCCGGGCCGAGCCCGTGGCGACCTCGCTGTTCGTGGGCGTGCTGGACAACGAGACCGAGAGCGAGGCGCTCTTCGAGGCGGCGCTGCGGGCCTTGCGCGACGCCGCGGGCGGGCGCTACGTCGGCCTGTCCGACGCCATGAAGTTCAAGGCCTCGAAGGAGCCGGCCGCCTTCCGCGCCGTGCTCCAGCAGGTGTTCCGCGCGGGCGAGGCCGAGGGACTGGTGCGGGCCCACATGGTCGAGCGCTGGTGGATCTGGCACGCGCGGAACCTGGGGCTCTCCGAGACGCAGGCCGAGCAGGCGTTCGCCACCCGCCGCGCGTTCTGGGAGGCCGCCCGGCGGCGCGACGTCGCGGGGGCGCGCCAGGCGCTCGAGGCGTACGGCCCGGCGCCGGCGGCGCTGTTCCTCTATGAGGAGGGGTGGCTTGCGGCGAGGTAGGCCGCCGACCCGGCGCGGCCAGGGCCCCGGGCGGCCGGCCCTGTGCGTGCGGGGCGGCCTGCTCGGGTTGCTGCTCCTGGCGGCGCCGGCGGGCGCCTGGGCGAAGGACGCACCCCCGGCCTTCGAGGGGGCCTGGCGGCTCGTCCCCGGGGCGGAGCGGCGGCTGGACGTCGCGCTCGAGGGCCGCTTCGAGGCGCCGCGGCTCGCGGCCGCGCGTTGGGCGCTGATCGCCCCCCGGCTCCCCGAGCACCCCTGGCAGCGCGTCGACGCCCTGGACTTCTACGTGCCCGTCAATCCGCGCGCTCCCGCGTTCGAGGCCACGACCGAAGAGGTGGAGGACCGGCGCCTTCCCGGGCGGAGGCTCCTGCGCCTGCTGGCCACGCCGCGCGAGGCCGGCCCGGCGATCTCGTACGTGCTGACCGCGCGCGTCACGCTGCGGGGCCTCGGGCTCGCGCCGGGGGCGCCACCGGAGGCCGTGCCGCCGTTGGCCGAGGCCGAGCGGCGCGCCTTCTCCGCGCGCACGGAGGCGCTGGACTTCGAGGCGGCGGGCGTCACGGCCTGGCGCGCGGCGGCGGGTCTTGAGCGGCGCGCGGGCGAGCGCGACCTGGCCTACGCGTGGCGCGTGCTCGCCGCGCTGCGGGCACGCCTTGCGTACCGTTTCCCTCCGCCGTCCCCGGAGCGCCGGCCGGCGCAGGTGGTCGCGGACGGCGGCTCGGACTGCGGGGGGCTGTGCGCCCTGTTCGTGGCGCTGCTGCGCGGGGTGGGGATCCCCGCCCGCTGCGTCGTGGGGCGGTGGGCCATCCCCGACCGCGACGAGGACCCGCAGTACCACGTGCGGGCGGAGTTTCATGCCGCGGGCGTGGGGTGGGTGCCGGCCGATCCGGCGGGCGCGGTGCAGTGGCCCGGCGGCGTGGCCCAGGCCTTCGGGCGCCACGAAGCCAACTTTCTCGTGATGCACCTGGACTACGAGATCGAGGTGGACACGGCGCTCTTCGGGGTCCAGGCCCAGCGCTGGCTCCAGACGCCGGTGTTCTGGGTGCGCGGGACCGGCAGCGTGGACGGCTGGCGGGAGCACTCCACCTACCGCGTGCGGGCGAGCGCCCGCTGACCACGCCGCGTCAGCGGGGCGGGACGCTGCGCTGGGCCAGCGGCCAGCGCACGCGCACGGCGCCCGGCGCGTGCAGGTGTTCCTCCAGCCAGCTCCGGGCCTTTTGGCGCGCGATCCGCTCCACCAGGATCGGCCGGATCTCCGCGGGGTTGCGCGCCGGACGGGACTCCTCGCGCCGCAGCACGTGGACCTCGGAGAGCGTCTCCACCGGGCTGCTGATGTCGCCGTCCTTCATGCCGGCCGCGTAGTCGTACAGCAGGCGGTCGCGGTCGGTGTTGTACAGGCGCACCTGCGTCGCCGTGTAGGTGGGATCGCGCAGGTTGTTGATGTCGCTGGCGATCTTGGAGAACGGGATGCCGCGGGCGAGGCTCTGGGCCACCTGGCGCGCCAGCTCCAGCGCTTCGCGCTTGCTGCGCACCTTCGTGGCGACGAAACTGCTACGCTCCTGGGCGAAGGTGATCTTCACGTCGGTCACGATCAGGTACGCGCCGTACCGTGTGTCCCGGCCGTCTTCGAACTCGCGGGCGACGTCCGCGTCGGTCACTTCGACGCGCATGCGGCGCACCAGCCCGAGCAGGCCCCGGTAGTAGCGGTGCTTGAACACGTCCTCCTCGCGGATCTTGAACTCCGCCTGGAAGCGGTCCGAGAAGGTCACCGTCTGCCACGCGACGTGCTGCTGGAAGTCCCGCTCCAGGGGCCACAGTTCGCGAAGGTGGGCGAGTTCCTGCTCCAGCTCGGCGTCGGTGAGGCGCACCCCCTCGGCCACCATCAGCGCGGTCTTGCACTCCTGGTCGAGGATCTCCCGTACGTCGTCCGAGGGCAGGCGCAGCACGAGTTGCTGGCCATAGTGGGCGGTGGTGATGGGCGCGCCGTTCACCGTGGCGACCACGCCCGGGGCGAGGACGGCCGGCGGCCGGGGCGGGTCGCGCTCCACGTGCTCCACGATGGGCACGCCGTATTCGATCTGCGACCGCCGGAGCAGCGTGTCGATGACGAAGGTGACCTGGCGCAGCCGCAGCCCGTCGTCCGATGGCAGCGTCTTGCCCAGGTGGCTGGGGTGCTCCGCCACCCGCTCCTTGCGCAGCACGTGCAGCAGGCGGGCGCGGGCCTCCTCCGTCGAACTCCCCTGTTCGCGGATCACGTCGACCAGCGTCTGCTCGCCGCCCGACGTGCGGCGGATCTGGGCGTTCAGGTCCTCCCACTTCTTGTCCACGTCCGCCGGCGTGACGGCGATGCCCAACCGCTCGCACTCCTGCTCCACCATCATCTCCTCGATGATCTCCTCGAGGATCGCGCGGGGGCCGCTGCGTTCGCTGCGCAGGCGCGGCAGCATGTGCTGGACCGCGGCCTGGCACAGGCCGTCGTAGGTGAGCGTGAGTTCGCCCACCTTGGCCACGACGCCGTCGGGGAGCGGCGCTTCGGCCGGTTCGTCGGGGGCCGCGCGGGCGGGGCCGGCCACGCCGAGCGACAGCGCGGCCAGGGCGAGGGCGGCGGCGGCGAGGCGGCGCCGGAGAGGGGGGTGCGTCATGAGACCGTCACGGCTCCAACGGCGAAGGGGCAGCCACCGACGAGCCTAGGGGTGCCCCAAGGCAGGGTCAAGGCGGGCGATGGCGCCCGGCGGGTGCGGTGGTCGGCGGGGCGGTGGCGGGAACGGGGCCGCGGGCGCCATCCGGCGGTGCTTGACGGGGCCTACGCCCGCGGGCACCGTCAGGGCGAACCCGGTGGGAGGCTTCCATGGGCGCGCGCGCGAAACCGTCGCTGTGGCTGGTGCTGGGGAGCGTTCTCTTCGTCGCGGGCTGCGCCGGCAGCGGGGCGCCGGAGCGCGCCGCCGGCCCCGGGGCGCCCGGTGCCGCGCCGGGGGGCGCGGCGGTGGCGCGTCCGGCGGGGCCGGCGATCCGCGTGACCTGGGAGGCGCTCGCGCGCGAGCGCGCGTTGTACGAGGGCTCGAAGTACCGGCGGCCCGGTGTCGTCGCGCCCCCGCTCCGCATCGTGCTGGTGAGCGAGAGCCACCCCAGCGTGGCGCAGGCGCGCGCGGCCCGCACCGAGGCGGAGCGCCAGGACCACGTGGGCGTCGCGGTGGTGCGGGACGCCGACATGGTCGCGCTGGTGCGCGGGCTGGAGAGCCGGGGCTACTTCCGCCTCGCGCGGCCGGGGCCGCCGGCCGAGGCGCTGCGCGAAAGCCCCGACGCCCGGGGCCTGGTGACGGTCGAGCGCGGCGGGCAGACGCACACCCTGGTCTCGCTGCGCGGCCAGGGCCAGAACCCGGCGACGAGCGCGGTCCCCCGCGCCTACTCGGACGCCAAGCAGGCGGTCATGCTGCTGCGCAACGCCAATCCCACCTTCAGCGTCTCGCGCGTCAGTCGCGGGAGCGTCCAGGTGCGGTGAGCGCCTACGCCGTCCTGATCCCTGCGCGCTACGCCAGCACGCGCCTGCCGGCCAAGGCCCTCCTGTCCGAGACCGGTCGCCCGCTGGTCCAGTACGTCTGGGAGCGGGCCCGGGCGGCGCCCGGCGCCCCCCGCGTGCTGGTCCTGACCGACGACGAGCGGATCGAACGCGCCGTTCAGGCCTTCGGGGGGGAGGTGCGGCGCACGCGGGCCGACCACCCGAGCGGCACGGACCGGTGCGCGGAGGCCGCCCGGGACCTCACGGAGCCGGTCGTCGTGAACGTGCAGGGCGACGAGCCGTTCTTCGAGCCCGCCGACCTGGGGGCCCTGGTGGGGGCGGTCGGGCAGGGGGCCGACGTCGCGACCCTCGGGGCGCCCTTTGCGGACGCCGCGGCGCGCGCGGCGCCGAGCGCGGTCAAGGCCCTGGTCGGGCCGGGCGGCTGGGCGGTCGGCTTCCAACGGGCCTGGCCGGCGGAGGAGGACCTGCGGGCCCGCGGCGTGCGGGAGGTCCTTCACCACGTGGGCATCTACGCCTTCCGGCGGGAGCGGCTCCTGGAGTTCCCGCGCCTGGCCCCGACGGCGGGGGAGCAGCGCGAGCGGCTGGAGCAACTCCGGGCGCTGGAGCACGGCTGGCGCGTGCGGGTCCTGCGCGCCTCGGCCCCGGGGTTCGGCGTGGACACGCCGGAGGACTACGCGGAGTTCGTCCGGCGCGTGCGGGCCGCCGCCGGGCCGGGCGCGTAGGACGCCCCCCCTGTCCCCACCCCGCGGCAGGATGCGCCGCGGGAGGGCAGGCGCTCCGCGCTGCGACCTCGGGGCGCGCCGCGGTATCCTCTGCCTTTCCCCGGAGGACTCGCCGTGCCGAAGTACATCTTCGTGACCGGGGGCGTGGTCTCGAGCCTGGGCAAGGGGCTCACCAGCGCGTCCATCGGCCTGCTGCTCGAGGGCCGGGGCCTGCGGGTGCAGCACCAGAAGCTCGACCCCTACCTCAACGTGGACCCGGGGACGATGTCCCCGTACCAGCACGGCGAGGTGTACGTCACCGAGGACGGCGCCGAGACCGACCTGGACCTCGGCCACTACGAGCGGTTCACGCAGGGCGCCGTCCTGACCAAGGAGTGCAACTACACCTCCGGGCGCATCTACGCGTCGATCATCGCGAAGGAGCGGCGCGGGGACTACCTGGGCAAGACGGTCCAGGTGATTCCCCACGTGACCGACGAGATCAAGGCGGCCATCCGCCGCGGCGCGGGCGACGCCGAGGTGCTGATCTGCGAGTTGGGCGGCACGGTCGGCGACATCGAGAGCCTCCCCTTCGTCGAGGCCATCCGCCAGTTCCTGCTCGAGGTGGGCCGCGAGAACGCGATGGTCTGCCACCTCACCTACGTGCCCTGGCTGCGGACCAGCGGCGAGCTCAAGACCAAGCCCAGCCAGCACAGCGTCCAGAAGTTGCGGGAGATCGGCATCCAGCCCGACGTCCTGATCTGCCGCACCGAGCGCGAACTGCCCGACGAGGTGCGCAGCAAGTTGTCGCTGTTCTGCAACGTGCCGCTCCGCCACGTGATCGAGGAGCAGGACGTGCCGACCAGCATCTACGAGCTTCCGCAGATGCTGCTCCAGCAGGGGCTCGACACCATCATCCTCGAGCGCCTGGCGCTGCCCGTGCGCGAGGCCGACCTGGAGGCCTACCACGAGTTGCTCGATCGCATCCGCAACCCCGAAGGGACCGTCGAGATCGCGATCGTGGGCAAGTACGTCGAACTCGGCGACGCCTACAAGAGCGTCAACGAGGCCCTGGCCCACGGCGGGTTCGCGGCCCGCCGGCGCGTGCGCATCCGGTACGTGCACTCCGAGAAGGTGACCCCCGAGACGGTGGAGGCGCTGCTCAAGGGGGTCAGCGGGGTGGTCGTGCCCGGCGGCTTCGGCGCGCGCGGCGTGGAGGGCAAGATCGAGGCCATCCGCCACTGCCGGGAGCGCGGGATCCCCTTCCTGGGGCTGTGCCTCGGGATGCAGTGTGCGGTGATCGAGTTCGCGCGCCACGTCGCGGGGCTCGAGGGCGCGCACTCCTCCGAGTTCGACGAGAAGACGCCGCACCCCGTGATCGACCTGATGGCGGACCAGCAGGGCCTGCAAAAGGGCGGGACGATGCGCCTGGGGGCCTACCGTTGCGCCCTGCGGGCCGGCACGCGCGCCCGGGCGGCCTACGCCGACGAGATCGTCCTGGAACGCCACCGCCACCGCTACGAGTTCAACAACGCCTACCGCAAGGTGCTGGAGGGCCACGGCCTGGGCATCGGGGGGGTCAACCCGGAGCGCGACCTGGTCGAGATCGTCGAGATCGCGGACCACCCCTTCTTCGTGGCCGTGCAGTTCCACCCCGAGTTCAAGAGCAAGCCCACGCGCCCGCACCCGCTCTTCCGTGAGCTGGTGGCCGCCGCCGTCGCCCACCACGAGAACCAGCGCAGCGGCGTCGTCTCGTAGCCGCGGCTTTCGGGGGACCGGCGCGGGCATCCGACGGGTGCCCGGCACCGTACAATCCGCGCCGGGCGCCGGGCACCGTCCGGGCCGGAGGCGTTGGACGCGAGGTACAGGATGCGGGGGCCTTCGGTCGCTCACGGAGTGTCCTTCGCGGAGGCGGTCCGGGTGTGGGCCCGGGTCGCGCTCTTGAGCTTCGGCGGGCCCGCGGGACAGATCGCGGTCATGCACCGGATCCTCATCGAGGAGAAGCGCTGGGTGAGCGAGCAGCGCTTCCTCCACGCCCTCAACTACTGCATGCTCCTTCCTGGCCCCGAGGCGCAGCAACTGGCGACCTATCTGGGCTGGCTGCTCCACGGATGGCGGGGCGGCCTGGTCGCGGGCACGCTCTTCGTCCTCCCCGGGTTCCTGGCGATCCTGGCCCTAAGCGCCCTGTACGCCGGGTTCCGCGGGCACGCGGCCGTGGACGCCCTCTTCTTCGGCCTCAAGCCGGCGGTCACGGCGGTCGTGATCCACGCCGTGATCCAGATCGGGCGCCGAGCGCTGAAGAACGGGGTCATGATCCTCGTGGCGGCGGCGGCGTTCGTGGCGATCTTCTTCTTCGAGGTTGCGTTCCCGTGGATCGTGCTCACCGCCGCCGGCGCGGGGGTGCTCGGCGGGCGGCTGGGGCCGGGTCGGATCGCCGTGGCTCCCGGCGCTCCGGGGGCGGGCCCGGGGGCCACGGACGAGCCCGTGATCGGGGACGACTCGCTGGCGCGGGCCCGACCGACCCTCGGGCGCGCCGGGCGCGTGCTGGCGGTCTGGTTGGGTCTGTGGGTCGTCCCCCTCGTCGCGCTCGTCCTGCTCGTGGGCTCGGCACATGTGTTCGTCCAGGCCGGCGTGTTCTTCAGCCAGGCCGCCGTGGTCACGTTCGGCGGCGCGTACGCGGTGCTCGCCTACGTGGCGCAGAGGGCCGTGGAGACCTATGGGTGGCTCCAACCGGGGGAGATGCTCGATGGGCTGGGCATGGCGGAGACGACCCCCGGGCCCTTGATCCAGGTCGTTCAGTTCGTCGGCTTCATGGCGGCCTATCGCAATCCGGGAACGTTGGACCCGATGTGGGCGGGGATCCTCGGTTCGGTCATCGTCACCTGGGTGACCTTCGTGCCCTGCTTCCTCTGGATCTTCCTGGGGGCCCCCTACATCGAGTACCTTCGCGGCAACGTGCGCCTCACGGCCGCCCTGTCGGGCATCACGGCGGCCGTCGTGGGGGTCATCCTCAACCTGGCCGTCTGGTTCTCGGTGCATGCGCTCTTCGGCGAGGTCGAGGAGTGCCGTCCGTGGGGCCTGCGACTCCTCGTGCCGACCCTCGAGACGCTCGACCCCGTGGCGGCCCTCCTCGCC
>JAPKHB010000830.1 GCA_026647295.1 Planctomycetota bacterium
GTGCTCGCGGTGGCCTATCGCCTCGCGCCCGAGCATTTGTTTCCGGCGGCATTGGAAGATGCCATGCGCGCTTATTGCTGGCTGCTTGCCGAGGGCGTGCGGCCGGAGCAACTCGCGCTGGCGGGCGATTCTGCCGGCGGCGGCCTCGCCCTCGCTGCACTCGTTTCCTTGCGCTATCATGGCGAGCCGCTGCCGGCCGCGGCCGTGTGTCTGTCACCCTGGGTCGATTTGGAATTGACCGGCCATTCGATGATTGCCAAGGCCAGGCAGGATCCGGTGTTGACGCGCGAGGTGTTGCAGGAGTGGGCGCGAAACTATCTCGGCGGCAAAGGCCCGCGCACACCGCTGGCCTCGCCGCTGTATGCGGATTTGTCCGGTTTACCGCCGTTGTTGATTCAGGTGGGTTCCGAAGAAGTTTTGCACGATGATGCGGTGCGCCTGGCCGAGCGGGCGCAGGCTGCCGGTGTGCCGGTCGAGCTGGAGGTCAGCGCGGAGATGATGCACGGCTGGCATTTCTTTGCCGGCAAATTGCCGGAGGCGCA
>JAPKHB010000831.1 GCA_026647295.1 Planctomycetota bacterium
AGGCGGGCGACGTCTCGCTGCTAGTCACTTATTGCTTCTACGGCCTCATCCTCGGGGCGCGCGTGGGCTATGTGGTGTTTTACAACCCGCAATTCTACCTCGAGCATCCCTGGGAGATCCCGGCGATCTGGCACGGCGGGATGAGTTTCCACGGCGGCCTGGCCGGGACGATCTTGGCGATGTACCTCTTCGCGCGGCGGGTGCAGCTGCCCTTCTATCACGTCGCCGACAATGTCGGGCTCTGCGCGCCGATCGGCTTGGGCTTCGGGCGCATCGGCAACTTCATCAACGGCGAGCTCTACGGCCGCGTCAGCGACGCGCCCTGGGCGATGGTCTTTCCCGGCGGGGGGCCGAGGCCGCGGCACCCCTCGCAGCTCTACGAGGCCTTTCTCGAGGGGCCGATCCTATGGCTGATCCTCTACGCGACCTCGCGCCTGCAGAAGAAGGACGGCTACGTCTCCTGCATGCTGCTGGTCGGCTACGGGATCCTGCGCTTCATCGTCGAATTTTTCCGCGAGCCCGACCCCCAGCTGGGGACGGTC
>JAPKHB010000832.1 GCA_026647295.1 Planctomycetota bacterium
TCTGCATCCGCGGCGGTGAAGACCACGGCATTGACGACATTGCCCGCCTGCTGCACTTGCGCCGCGAAAATGCTGTCCGCGGCGGGCGCGGCCGGGTTGGGATTGAGAAACAGAATATCGAAGCAAACCACGGCCGCGCCCTCGGCGCGCAAGTATTCCAGCACGCGGGCGTGATGACTGCGTGGCCACTGCGCGAAATTGCCGAGTTTCTCCTGGCTGCGCTCATCGATGTCAACGATGACCACGTCTTCGAGCGGTGCGCCCTGGCGCTGGTCCTGCAAATGCCGGATGCGCGCGAGATAGCGCAGGTCGAGCGTCTCGGCTTCGAAGCGCTGCAACGTGCGGGCGGTGAGCGGCAGCAGATGGCCGAGGGTGAAAATCACGGCGGCGGCAAACAGGCCGAGGCCGGCGCCGAGCAGCGTTCGTTGCGTGAGCGTGAATTTGAGATTCATTGGAAGAACTCGCCCGCGAATACCATTTCAACCCGGCCGGTCAGCCGCGGACGATTCGTCTCCGGCTCGCAATCGACCTCGAGCTCGC
>JAPKHB010000833.1 GCA_026647295.1 Planctomycetota bacterium
ACTGCTGCGTCATCATGTCGGGCGCCTGCCCCTGCGGGCAGTTGTTCGGCTGCGGCTGCGCCGGCGGCGATCCGGGCGGCGAGTACCCCGGGATCGTCGGCAGGCAGACGCCCGCGGCCGGCGCCGACCCGCTCGCGCAGAGCGCCGCGCAGCAGGCCGCGATGCAGGTCGCGAAGAAGCGCACGCGGCGCGGCGTCGAGAAGGCGTTCATGTCCACTCCGCAGTCAGTGCGCCAGGATGCCCGGCGCACGCACCGGCCCCTTGCGCGGGAAAAGGCGTTCCAGCCACACCGCGAAGGCGGGCAGCGCAGTCATCGCCATCACCATGTTCACCATGAACATGAAGGCGAGCAGCTTGCCCATGTCGGCCTGGAACTTGAGTTCCGAGAACATCCAGGTCGCCACCCCCGCCGCGAGCGTGATCGCGGTGAAGATGGTGGCGGTGCCGACCTCGAGGATGGAATGCTCGAGCGCCTTGACGATGTTCTCGCCGCCCGCCAGGTGAAGCTGCAGGCGGTTGTAGATGTAGTAGGCGTAATCG
>JAPKHB010000834.1 GCA_026647295.1 Planctomycetota bacterium
GAGGCCCAGCAGCCAGTTGGCCAGACCGTACTGGTCGTGCAGGATCCACTGCCAGACCATGGCAACGGCCACGATGCTGGTGATGCTCGGGAGGAAGAACGCCGCGCGCGCCGCCACGGAAACGCGCCCGGTGCGCCGGACGAGCAGCGCGAGGCCGAGCGCGCCGGCGACGGCGCTCGTCACCAGCACGGCGCGCGCGCCGGCGCGATCGCAGAGCCGGTCCACGACCGGGCCGAGCACGCCCGCCGTGACGCGCCCGACCGTCGAGCCGCACGGAAGCTGCGATGGCCGCATGCGCCGCGAGCGGCTCGAGTAGCGCGATCGGATCTCGCCGCATGCAGCAGTAGTGCGAACGGCCGAGGCCCGTCAGGACCTCGGCCGTCGATCTTGCGTCGCTCGGAGAAGCGCGCGGCGCGACTACCTCACGCGGACCAGGTAGACGTCGTCGTCCGAGTCGTCGGAGTCGCTCGGGAGCAGGCTCTCCGCCGACACGAACGCGATGAACGCTCCGTCGCGCGACATCGCCCCGTCGACGACGCC
>JAPKHB010000835.1 GCA_026647295.1 Planctomycetota bacterium
CGCCCCGGTCACGGTGGTCGCGATGGTCGCGATCGTCATCGTGACGACGGCCTTCGCCGGCGGGCACGAGCGGGGTCTCAGCATTGTGGGCCTGGAGCGCGGCCAGCTTCTCGGCGCTGATGTCGCTGCGCAGGACGAGCAGCCGCAGGATCACGTCCGAGAGCTGCGCGTCGCGCTCCAGGTCGACGATCCGGTCGGTCGGTGCGTCGAAGTAGGTCAGTACGTAGAGGCCGCGCTTCCGACGGCGTATCTCGTAGGCGAGCTTCCGCTCGTCGAACTTCACGCAGACCAGGAGCGTGGCGCCGATGCGCTCGCAGAGGCGGCGCACTTCCTTGTCCACGCTGGCCCAGTCGCGCATCTGCGCGCTGTCGAACAGGAACAGGCCTTCATAGCGTTTCAACACCGGATCGTCCTCCGATCGCCGGCGGGGCCGTGGCCCGGCCGGCTCGTCATCCTTCGTCGCTCTTTCTGCGGTTAAACCGGTTCATCGCCGCGTCGATGCCCTCGTCGAGCCAGCACTCGGCCGCGTCGGCGGCCTGG
>JAPKHB010000836.1 GCA_026647295.1 Planctomycetota bacterium
GGATGAGCACCTCGTACGGGCCGGGGCGCTACGACCGGCGCTACGAGGAGCTGGGCCTCGACTATCCCCTGCCCTACGTGCGCTGGACCGAGAACCGCAACCTCGGCGCCTTCCTCGACCTCGTGGCGGCGGGCGCGGTGCGCCCCGAGCGCCTCGACGTCGAGACCGTGCCCTTCGCGGGCGCCGTCGAGGTCTACGACGAGCTGGCCAAGGGCCAGCGGCGCTCGCTGGCGGTGCTCTTCCGCTACCCGGAAGACGCGCCGAGCGGCCGCGCCGTGCGGCTCGCCGCCCCGGCGGCGGCCCCGAGCGCCGGCGGCGCCCTGGGCGGCCGGGACGTCCTCGACGCCGGTGTTTCCGGCCGAGGCGACCACGGCGATGCCCAGCGCCTGGGCGTTCTGGATCGCCTCCCGGACCACCTCCACCTCCGGCGGGGGCGCAAGGCTCATGTGGATCACGTGCACGCCCTGGTTCACGGCGTACATGATGGCCGAGGCCACGGCGCTCGAGGTTCCGAAGAGGTCGCTGCCCAGGACCCGCAGG
>JAPKHB010000837.1 GCA_026647295.1 Planctomycetota bacterium
ATGCCGCTGACGCCAGTGTAGAGATTGGTCACTTGGAAAAGATTGCCGCTTGCCAGCTCGATGCGATAAATATTCGAGATGCCGTCGCGATCCGAAACGAAATAAATGCTCTTGCCGTCCGGCGACCATTGCGGGTTGATGTGTTTCCCATCTTGGAATCCCGGCACGGCGGAAATTTTTCCGGTCGCCACGTCATAAAGCGCGAGGCGATAATTGCCCGCTTGCAAAACCTCGAGATCGGCGCTGAAACGATCGGTGGCGAAGACGATCTGCTTGCCGTCCGGCGACCATGCCGGATGCAAATCCGAATAAAAATCATTGGTGACGCGCTGCAAGCTGTCGGCTTGCAGATCGTAGATAAAAATATCGCTCATGCCGTTGGCCAAAGCCGAAAAGGCAATGCGCCGCCCCTCCGGCGACCAGGTCGGATTGAAAACTTCGCCGAGCTGCGGCAGGCGGATTTCGCGGCTGATTTTGTCCTTTTTCACGTCGAGCACGCCGAGGCCGGGCCGGCCTTTGGTGACGAGCGCAAAAGCAAT
>JAPKHB010000838.1 GCA_026647295.1 Planctomycetota bacterium
CGGAAGCCGTCCTGCGTCCGGCCTTCGGAGAGCGCCCGCACGGCTTCCCGGTAGTCGCCGCGCTGCCGCTGAATCTCACGTATCTCGGCTGGCACCAGCCCGGCTTCCTCTTCGAGCAGCCGCAGCGCCGCCCCGCGTTCTACGGAGCCATGCTGCCGCCGGTCACCGGAAAGGACGACTCGGGCACCCAGCCGGTCGGCCAGGTCGAACACCCGGCCCATCATCCGCGAGCCGAGGAGCCCGGCCTCGTCGATCCAGATGACCTGCCCGGCTATCCGGGCCTGCAAGCGCTCGTCCACCAGCAGACGCGCCACCGTGTCGGCATCGGCGAAACCCTCGACCTCGCGCAGCACGCCGCGGCTTGCATCGGCCGACGGGGCGAATACAAGAACCCGCTTGCCGCCGGCCTCGATGCCCTCGACGGCCTCCTTCATCATCGTCGTCTTGCCCGTGCCGGCTGCGCCGCGCACCAGGATGACGCGATCGTTCGAGTCCAGGACGTGCCGCACCGCCCGCCGCTGGTCGGCGTTCAGCCAGTC
>JAPKHB010000839.1 GCA_026647295.1 Planctomycetota bacterium
GCTCGCGGACCTCCTCGAGCACGTCGCCGAGGAGGACCGGGTGCGCGTGCTGCGGCTCATGGGCGTTCCCCTCGCTTCGGACGTGCTCCGGGAGGTGGAGGAGCCGGAGAAGGAGGAGATCCTCGAGGACCTGACGCCGAGGGAGATCGCGGAGATCGCTGCCGCGTCGAAATCCGACGACGCCGCGGACCTGATCGCCGCGCTTCCGCCGGGGAAGGCCGAGGACACGCTCGGGAAGCTCGGGCGGGAGGATCGGAGGGAGATCGAGAATCTCCTGCGCTATCCGGAGGAGAGCGCCGGCGGCATCATGCAGACCGAGGTCGTCAAGGTGGGGAGCGACGCGACCGTGGAGGCGGCGGTCGAGGCCGTGCGCGGCGCGGACCAGGAGCGGATGGGCGAGATCCACGAGGTCTACGTCGTCGACCCCGCGGGGCGCCTCGTCGGCGCGGTCAGCCCCGCGGACCTGCTCCAGGCGGAGCCCGGGACGCCGGTGAAGGACATCGCCGAGGCCGATCCCGTCTCCGTCCCGGTCACCCTGG
>JAPKHB010000084.1 GCA_026647295.1 Planctomycetota bacterium
ATTTCACCATCTCCTGGCTGCAACCGGACAAGATTGCGCCGGCCGCCGTGACGGATTTGCGCGGGGTGGACAGCAGCTCCTCCGCGCTCACGCTCGAGTGGCGGACGCCGGGCGACAACAACTGGGAGGGGCAGGCTGAACGCTACGAAATTCGCTACTCCACCGCGCCCATTACCAAAGAGAATTTTGCCGCCGCGCAATTGTTGCCCGCACCGCCCGTGCCCAAACGCGGCGGCGAGCTGCAGCGCGTGCGCCTCGAGGGTTTGCAGACTTATGAAACCTACTATGTCGCGCTGCGTGCTTTCGATGAAACCGGCCTCGCCAGCGGCCTCTCCAACGTGGCCAAATTGCGCACGCGCGGAGACGGCATTGCCCGGCAACTGGCGCTCGCCGGCGATTGCAACCAGAGCGGTGAAGTCGGGCAGACGCTACCGCTGCCGATCGAGGCACTGGTGACCGATCGCTTTGGCGCGCCCGTCACCGGCTTCGCGGTGCAGTTCGCCGTGATCGCCGGCAACGGCAATCTGCATGGCGAGGCCAGCCGCACGATTTTGACCGACGGCCACGGCCATGCCCGCACCACTTGGACGCTCGGCCCCACGCCCGGAAAGCAGGAAGTCGAAGTTCGCGCCAATGGTTTGACCGGCGGCCGGAGGGGGGAGAGACGGGGCGGGGGTCAGGGAACGGGGGCTGGAATCGGCGCCGGCGCAACCCGGCGGAAGAGGCGCCGCTCCAGCAGCAGGGCGGCGAGCAGGTAGGCGAGCAGCGCCGTGGCCAGGGAGAAGAGGAAGGGGTGGCCGGCCAGGGACGAGAGGGGGGGCGGCGTGAGGGCGGCCGCGGCCAGCCCCCCGTCCGCGGGGCCGTAGGCGCTGGCGAGGTAGGCCCCGAGCCCCCCCGCCAGGGCCGCGCCGGCGGCGACGGGCCCGCCCACCGGCGTGAAGAGCCCGAAGGCCAGGGCCACCAGCAGACCGGCGCTGCCGAAGGAGGAGGCCTCGCTCACCAGGTCGTGCACGCCCTGGGCGTGGAAGGCGATGGCGTAGGCGAGCACGCCAAAGCCCGCCACGCACAGGCGCGAGATCCGCACCTTGGCGCGCTCGCTGCGCTCCGGCCCCAAGCGCAGCAGCACGTTGTGCGAGAGCAGCGAGGCGCTCACGAGCAGCGTGCTGTCCACGGTGGACAGGATGGCCGAGACCAACGCGCCGGCGAAGACCGCGTAGAGCGCCGTCGGCAGGAGATCCTGCGCGAGGAGGGGCAGGACCTGCTCGCCGTCGGCGTCGGGGCGCAGCGTCACGGCGGCGAGGCCGACCAGCACGGGGACCAGTCCGACCAGCGCGTAGACACCCGCGGCGGCGAGGGCCGCGCCGCGCGCCACGGCCGCCGAGCGCGCGGCGATCGCGCGCGTGACCAGCTCGGCCGCCGTGACCGAGCCCAGGATCGGGATGGCCCAGCCCTCCAGCGTGTCGAGCAGCGACTCCTCCGGCCCGCCGAACAGGCGCCAGTGGGCCTCGGGCACGCCGTCCCACGCGCCCGTGCCGTGGCGCGCGAGCAGGGCCACCAGGATCACCGCCAGGCCCACCACCAGCGCGATCCCCTGCACGAGGTCGGTCCAGGCGTCGGCCAGCAGGCCGCCCAGCAGCGTGTACAGGATCACCACGCCCGCCGCGATCGTGATCGTCACCTCCACCGCGAAGCCCGAGGAGGCCGAGAGCACCTGCCCGAAGGCGCGCACCTGCGCCGCCGCCCACAGCAGCGAGGTGGGGATCATCAGCAGCACGGCGCCGTACTGCACCCGCGCCGAGAAGCGCAGGCGGTAGAAGTCGGCCAGCGTCGTCAGCCGCAGCCGCCAGACGGGCACCGCGAACACGAGGCCCATGAACAGGATGCACAGTGCGTAACCGAAGGGGTCGGCGCTCGCCCCGGAAAGGCCCCGGGCGTGGACCTCGCCGGCCGCCCCGATGCAGGTCTCGGCGCCAAACCAGGTCGCGAAGATGGTGAACGTCGCCAGCCAGGGTCCGAGGCGCCGGCCCGCCACGAGGTAGTCCTCCTCCGTGCGGATGCGGCGGCTGATCCACGCGCCGACGGCGAGCTGGAGGACGACGTAGGCAAGGATCGCGACGAGGACGGGCTCCATGGCGGAGGAGCCTACCGTCCGGTGGCCACGTCAATGGCCGACCGGTGGCCGGCGCCGGAGATCGGGCGCCCCCGCCGCGGCCTAGGGGCCGCGCGGATCCCGGCCCACGCCGCCGCGCCGCGGCTACGGAGTCGGCGGCGCAGGCCGCGAGCCGACGCCGCCCGCAAGGGCCACGGACCCGAACCGGCGGACGCCAACGCGCGCGAACTCCATCGCCTCCCACGATACCCCAAGCCCCCGGTCGCCCGTGCGTGTGCCCGGCGGCCTACGGCCGGGCGGTGGGCCGGCGCCGCCGGCGCGTGGAGACGGGGCGCTGCGGGCCCCCCGTCACGATGCCGTAGAGGCCGATCAGCGCGAGGACGGGCGGATAATAGAAGATGTAGCCCTCCGCATAGCCCCACACGAACCACACGACCGCCACCACCACCAGCACGAGGCCCCCGATGCGACCCATCGAGAGGACGGCCATCTCGGGGGCGAAGGGGTCCGGCTCATCGTCGGAGGTCCCCAGCCCGCTGCGGGCGACGGCGCGGCAACTGACGCAATACGGGTTCGATGTCCGCAGCGGCGTGCTGCACCCCAGGCAGGTGCGCGCGCGCGCCAAGGGGCGGGGCGCGGGCGCGGCCGGCGTGGGCCCCGGGGCCGCGGGGGCCCGCGGGGCCGTGCGCCCCCCCGCGATCCGGGGCGGGGCGGCCGGCGGGACCGGCGCGGGCCGCGGCGGCGGGGCTCGGAACACCTCCCGGCACCACGGGCACTGCACGTCCCGGCCGGCGTGCTCGTCCGCGATCGTCACGGCGCGGCGGCACGCGGAACACGGGGCGATCACGGGCCCAGCCTGCCGCCGGCCGCCGCGCGTGTCCAGCGCCGATCCGCGGACCCGCCTACTTGGCGTCGAGCGTGAAGGTCCCGTCCCAGGGGCGTTCGCGCCGGCCCTGCGCGAGGCCTTCCAGCAGGTCCACGAGCCAGCGGGTCGGGCCGTCCCCGGGGTGCTGCGCCTGCGCCTCCTCGAGCGCCGCGCGCGCCGCCTCCAGGTCGTCCGCGCGCAACGCCGCGTGGGCCCGGCCATAGGCCGCGCACAACGCGCGCAGCGGCTCGGGCGCGCCGTCGGCGAGCGCCAGCGCCTCGAACACGCCCACCGGCTCGGTCTTCCCTTTCACCCGCAGGCGGGCGATCGGGCGGGTGAGCACCGCGTCGCCCAACGCCTCGCGCGTGCGTTCCCCGACGAGGATCGTGGTCCCGAAGAAGCGGTTCGCGCCCTCGAGCCGGCTGGCCAGGTTGACCGCGTCTCCCATGGCCGTGTAACTGAAGCGCTGCCGGCTGCCCATGTTGCCCACCACGACCCGGCCGGTGTTCAGGCCAAAGCGCACCCGCAGCGGTCCCAGGCCCGCCGCGCGCCACAGCCGTTCGAGCCCGGGGAGACGGTCGCGGACGGCCAGGGCCGTGCGGCACGCCGCCAGCGCGTGGTCCGCCCGCGGGATCGGCTCGCCGTAGAAGGCCATGACGGCGTCGCCGATGAACTTGTCCAGCACGCCCCCCTCGGCCAGCACCGCGTCGGCGTGCTGGGTGAGATACTCGTTGAGCAACGCGACGAGGCGTTCGGGCGAAAGGCGTTCGCTCTGGCCGGTGAAGCCCTCGATGTCGCTGAACAGGATCGTCACCTCCCGCTCCCGCCCGCCGAGCGCGAGCAGGGAAGGATCCTGCTTGAGCCGCTCGATCACCGCGGGGTTGAGGTAGAGGCCGAACGTGCCCTCGAGCCACCGGTTGCGGCGGCCCTCGGTGAGGAGTTGGGCCGCGAGCAGGAATCCCCAGAGCAGGAACAGGCCCGCCGCCGGCGCCGTGAGCGTCCACGCCACGCCGGCTTCGAACGCCCAGGTCGCGGCCGCGGCGACCCCGACGAGGCCCGCGAGCGGCAGCGCGTGGACGTACCCCCGCCGGCGCGTCCCTCGGGCGCCGGCGCCCAGCGCCGCGAGGAGCATGACCAGCAGCAGGCGTTCGACGCCCGCGGGCGCGCGCACGCGGCCGTCGCCCCGCAGCAGGTTGTCCAGCGCCGTCGCCTGCACCTCGGGGCCGTCCTGGCTCTCGGCGACCGGCGTCGGGATCACGTCCTCGGCGCCCTTCACGTTGACGCCCCAGACCACGATGCGACCGGAGAGCGCGGCACGCGCCTCCGGCGGGACCCCGGCGCCCTGCGCCCGGGCGTACGCCCACTGGAGCAGGCGCGCCGCGGACAGGCGCTCGTAGGCACCGCGGCCGGCCGCGCGGAAGTTGAGCAGGAAGGTGCCGTCCTCCATCAGCGCCTGGCGGGCGTCCCCGAGGTGGATCGCGTCGTCGTCGATCCGGACGGGCGCGTCCTTTACGAGGCCGGCGGCGGCCGCGGCGAGCGAGGGGTAGGGGACCTCGGCACGCCAGCCCACGACGGCCATGCGTCGCACGATCCCGTCGGGATCGGGCAGCGCGTTGACGAACCCCACCCGCCGGGCGCCTTCCAGCACGCCCAGGACGGGGTAGTCCGCGCCCGCCCGCACGAGCCCCCGCGGGGCCGTCGCGGCCTCGATGGCGCGGCGCCCCTCGGCCAGGGTGCGGCGCACGCCGACGTCGTAGGCCGGCGTGTCGGTGAGCAGGAGCCCGACGGCGCTGGGCAGACGGGCCAGCGCCGCCCCGTAGGACTGGGCGATCAGCGCCTCCAGCTCCCGGCGCTGGCGCTCCGCGTCCGACAGGTCCGCCGCCGCCGCCGGAAGGTCCCCCGGCCCGGCGCCGCGGTCCAGGTGCAGCACGTCCACCACGAGCGCCGCCGCGCCCGCGTCGGCCACCAGTTCCACGATCGCCGCGTTGGCCTCGAGGTCCCACGGCCAGGCGAGCGAGAGCTCGCGCTGCGCCCAGTCAAGGTCGGCGTCCTCCACCTGCACGATCAGCAGCCGGGGGTCGGCCCGCCCCGGGTCCGCCAGGAGGCGCGTGCGCAGGTCGGTGAGCCGTCCTTCCAGGTCGCGCAGCGGGCCGAGCGCGCCCAGGCCGAAGGCCAGGAGCGCCGCGAGCACGCCCAGGCCCGCGCCGGTGGCGGCCCTCCGCGCACGCGAGGCCGGCCGCAGCCGGGGGGGCGAGGCCACGCGCAGGCCGATCAGTTGCCGGCCACGCCCTGGCGGAAGGACGCAAAGCGCTGGATGCGGCCGTCCAACACGCCCTCGCGCGTGGCGTAGGGCCCGAGTTGCTGGAGCAGCGGCGCGAGCGCCTGCGCGCGGGCCTGGGGCGGGGCGTGGGTGGCGCCGTGGTGGCGGTGTCCTGAGGCGTGGTGGCCGAGCCAGGCGGCCAGCGCGCCGTGGTCGTAGAACACGTCGTAGAGGAGGTTCGTCCCCTCTGCGTCCGCCACGAATTCGAGTTGGCGGCCGTAGCCGTGGTCCACGGCCGTCGTGCTCATCTCGCCGGCGACGTTGCCGAAGAAGCGGACCAGTTCGCGCACGAAGCCCGGGTCGTCCACGCCCAGGCCCGCGGCGGCGGCCTGGGTGGCGCTCTTCACGAAGGCCGGGAAGCGCTCGCCCTGGCGCAGCACCTGCTCGCCGTGCTTGAGCGTCACGTGGGCGAGTTCGTGCGCGATCAGCGCCGCCAACTCGTCCTCGCTCCGGCACGAGCGCACCGCCCCGCGCGTGAGCAGCACGAAGCCGCCCGGCCCGCTGATGCCGTTGACCTCGTCGGAGTCCAGCACCTCGAAGTGGTAGCCGCCGTAGTTCTCGGGCACCCGGGCGGAGGTGCGGACGAGGGCTTCGCCCACCAGCCGGACGTACTGGCGCCGTGCGGGGTCGGGGTCGACGCCGTAGCGCGCCAGCGCGTGGGCCGCCACCGCGCGGCCGAGGTAGTACTCCTGGCCCGGCGTGAAGCGCTTGTTGACCTCGGCCATGAAGTCGGCGGCGCCCCCGATCACGGCCTCGGCCACGTCTGCGGCGTCGCGGCCTTTCTTGCCCCCCAGCCGCCGCAGCAACTCGCCGCCGATCTTGCCGGCCACGTCGCCGGCGCTGCGCTTGCGCCGCATGCCCGCGTAGGCCTTCTCGGGGGGCGTGCGCCCCGGGCGCGCGTAGGTGCGCCCCGAGCGGCCGAGCCAGCCCTCCGAGATGAAGGCGATGCACTCCGCCGGGTCCATGCGCGCGGTCTCGCGTTCCAGGGCGTCCACCAGCGCGTAGCCCCGTTCGAGGTCCTGGCGCCCGGCGCGGTAACCCCGCTCCGTGTTGGCGTCGAGCTGCCGGCCGGCCGCCGTCACGTCGCGGGGGTCGGCCGCGGCGCCCGGCGGGGGCGCGGTGGCGTAGCTGGGCGGGCCGTTGGAGCCCAGCGCCTCGGGTTCCACCGTCTCCAGCGCCCGCAGCCAGCCCGTGACCTCGCCGGCCCGCACCTGCATCCAGGGCAACTGGAGCGCCGTCACCGTCACGCGCGCGCCGCTGGGCAGCGTGGCCAGCGCCGCCGAGAGCAGGTTGGGCTTCTCGCGCAGGATCGTGCCCTCCTTGCGGTACACCGCGCGCGTGTCGCCGACCTTGGCGTCCCGCGGCGCGGCCCACGCGCTGGCCGCGCCCCAGGCGATGACGCCCGCCAGGCAGGCCCAGCGGAGCGGGCGGGGGGGCCACGGCCGGCCCGGGCGGCGGGGAGCCGGCGCGGTCGCGGGGGGCGGGCAGGACGCGGCGCGATGCATGCGGGAGCCTCCAGTTCCTGTCACCGGGAGGATTGTACCCCCCGTCCGGGCGGCGGCGACCCGCGTCAGCGCGAGCAGCCCGGCGTGCGCAACGCAAAGCCGCGCTGGGCGCCGGCGGCCCGTTGCGTGGGGATGCGGTCCAGCAGGCCGATCGCGCCGGCGCGCACCACCGCGCCAAAGCCGTGGCGCCGGCGGATGTGGTCCACCGCGTCGTCCAGCGCCCGGCGGGCGCGGGGCGCCGGGCCGGCGTCCTCGAACAGGTCGAGCTGGCGGCCCGTGCGCGGGACCACCTCGCAAAGTTGCACGCCCACCAGGCGCAGCGCGACGCGGCGGTCGTAGCGGGCGGGCCACAGCCGGCGGACGGCGTCCAGGATGGGGGCGTCGCGGTCGCTGGGCTCGGTGAGCCGGCCGCGCGCCTCCACGGTGCGAAAGTCGCTGTAGCGCAGGCGCACCCCGACGCCGCGCGCCACCGAGCCCTCGGCGCGCAGGGCCTGCGCGGCCCGCTGCGCCAGGTACGAGAGCATGCCGTCGATCACGACGGGGTCGCAGGTGTCGCGGGCGAAGGAGGTCTCGCGTGAGATCGAGTGCGTGCGCGGCGCGCGCCGGCCGCCGGCCGGCAGCCCGCCCGGCCCCGGCGCCGCGGGCAGGTCGTCCGGGGCGTCGAGTCCGCGCGCGCGTTGCCCAAGGGCCCGGCCCACGCGCCCGAAGGTCTCCTCGAGCACCTCCGGCGGGATGCGCGCCAGGTCGCCGACGGTGCGCAGGTGGAAGCGCGCGAGCGCCTTGAGCAGGCTCGGGCCCACGCCCGGCAGGTGGCCCACGGGCAGGGGCGCGAGGAAGGCGGCCTCCTCGCCGCGGCGCACCTCCAGGATGCCGTCGGGCTTGGCGAACTCCGTGGCCACCTTCGCGGCAGCGCGCGTGCCCGCGATGCCCACGGAGGCCGCAAGGCCCGTCTCCCCGCGGACGGCCGCGCGCAGGTCTCCGGCCGCGTCGAGCCACGAGCGGTGGTGGCGCTCGCAGCCGGCCATGTCGAGCAGCGCCTCGTCCAGCGAGAGCGGCTCGACCGCCGGCGTGAAGCGATCGAGCACGGCCATCACCCGCGCGGACGCCCGGGCGTAGGCCGCGTGGTCCCCGCGCAGGAACACGGCCTGCCGGGCGGGCAGGCGCCGCTGGGCCTCGAAGATCGGCATGCCGGCCCGTACGCCGTGGCGCCGGGCCTCGTAGGAGGCGCAGGCCACCACCCCGCGCTCGCCGGGCAGGCCTCCCACCACCACGGGGCGGCCGCGCAGCGCCGGATCGCGCACGCGCTCGACGGAGACGAAGAAGCAGTCCAGGTCCACGAGCATCAGGTCGCGGGGGCGCGGGCGCAGGCAGGGGGCGGGGGCGAGGTCCATTGGAGATACGAACAAAGACGATACAGCAAAGGGGGGACAGGTCTCCGCTTGCCGTGTCCGGGCGCGGTGGCCCGGCCCTCCGCGGACGGCGCCCGCGACCCGGGCCCACCCCGCCCCCTGCGCCGCCCCGGCCCGGCAGCGCCCTGCGCCGCCCGGCTCTGCCAGCCAAAGGTTCAGGCGCCCGGGGTCCGACATTGCGGGCAGGGGAAGGGGTTGGGAGGATCAGGGAATCCCCCGGGAGGACGCCATGCGTACCGCCAAGAGGCTCCTGCTCGCCCTGCTGCTGGTCGCCGGGGCCTTGTCCCCGGCCGGATGCGGAAGTGGCGGCGGCGGGGGCGAGGCGTTCCCGCTCGGGGCCTACCTCTACGCGCTCCCCTTCCTGCCCGACGGGCAGGCGCAGGTGGCCGAACTGTGCCTTGCCAACCTCGCCGACCGGGAGGCGAGCGTCCAGGTGCGCGCCTTTGACCCGACCGGCGCCCCCTACCCCGGCACGCCGGTGATCGAGATGCTGCCCGCGCTGGGCTCGTTGTTCCGCCCGCTCGGGGCCTACACCGGCGGGGCGAACAACGGCGGCTGGCTCGAGGTCGAGACCCGCGACCCGCTCGCCCTGGACGCCGTGCTCGGAACGCCCACCCCGACGGCCACCTCGGGCCGCGTCGTCGCGGCGCTCCAGCGCACCGTCAACCTGGGCGACGGGGAGACCACGCCGGGGATCCCCCTCCAGGGCGAGCCCGTCTACCTCACGGTCCTGCCCCAGGTCGCCTCGCTGCAGCTCATCAACGCCTCCTACGTCCCCAACCCCGCCGGCGCCACGCCCGAGACCGTGGACTTCGACGTGGACTTCTACGACGAGGACGGCGACCCGGTCGGCGGGATCAGCGTCCCGGTGCCGGGCGGGGGCTCGGTCACGATCTCCCCCCTGGTCTCCTTCGGCATGGTGAGCGCGCGCCCGGCCACGGGCCTCGGGCAGAGCGCGAGCGCGCTCACGGAGTTCCTCTACGCCCTGGCCGCGCTGGAGAACAACGGTCAGGTGCAGATCGACACGCGGCTGGTCGAGGTGAGCGGCCGCTTCGCCCGCGACATCGGCTTCGACCTCTCGTTCGGGACCGACGGCGACGGCAACGTCCACGACTTCGCCTTCCCGATCTCCAACCCGACCGACGACGCCCAGACCGTGATCTTCCGCAGCGTCCGGGCCGCCGATGGGACCGCGTTGCTGTCCAACGCGGCCGTCCCCCTGGCCCCGCACCAGACGAAGTACGTGGCCACCTCCACCCTGCTGTCCATGGGCCTTGACCCCGGCGAGGCGAGCCCCTTGGACGCGGCCTTCGGCCCGGTGGGCTCCTTCCCCGGCTTCCGCCAACTCCAGGTGGAGGTGCGCCGGCCCGCGGGCGTGCAGGTCGGCGCCCGCGACCACGACCCGGTCTCCGGCGGCCACTACCGCATCGCGAACGGGCTGGCGCTGTCCAACCTCTTCTACGCCAAGTTGGGCGTGAGTCCGGTGCTGCCCAGCGCGATGCGCCACTACACCACCTTCATGAATCGGACCGACGCGCCGCGCACGGTGCTGATCCGCGCCTTCACGCCCGGCGGGACCGAGTACATCCTGCCCAGCGTGGACGTGCCGCCCTTCGGGCGCATCGACTGGTCGCCCGACGGCACCGTCTTCCGCGAGGTCCCGGGCGACACCCAGGGCCCCGCCCTCACGATGCTCGGCTTCCGCTTCACGGCCAACGGCGGCCTGTTCTGGGGCGCGCGCGAGGAAAAGCGCCAGGCCAACGACCTCCTTGTCTTCGTCCGACCGAGCCTGGTGTACAACGCCGACCCCGAGTAGGCCCGGGCGGGTGCCCGGCGCCGGGAGCCCCGCTCCGTGTCCCGCCGCCTCCTGGTCACCGCCGCGCTGCCGTACGCCAACGGCCCGATCCACCTCGGGCACGTGGTGGAGTACGTGCAGGCCGACATCTGGGTGCGCTTCCAGCGCCTGCGCGGCCACCGCTGCCTCTTCGTCTGCGCCGACGACACGCACGGCACCGCGATGATGATCCGCGCCCGGCAGGCCGGGCGCCCCGAGACCGAACTCCTGGCCGAGATGAGCGCGGAGCACCAGCGTGACTTCCGCGACCTCGGAGTGGCGTTCGACCACTACGGCAGCACCCACTCCGCGGCCAACCGCAGCCTGTGCCACGAGTTCTGGGCCGCCATCCGCGCGGCGGGGCTCGTCGAGGAGCGCCGCGTCACCCAGCTCTTCGACCCCCGCGAGGGCACCTTCCTCGCCGACCGCTTCGTCAGGGGCACCTGCCCGCGCTGCGGGGCCCGCGACCAGTACGGCGACACCTGCGAGAAGTGCGGCGCCACCTACGCCCCCGCCGACCTGAAGGATCCGGTCAGCGTCTTGAGCGGCGCCGCGCCGGAACTGCGCGAGGCCCCACACCTCTTCGTGCGCATCCGCGACCTGCAGCCCTTCCTCGAGGAGTTCACCCAGACCCCCGGCCGCCTCCAGCCCGAGGTGGCCAACTACCTCCAGGGCGCCTTCCTCGGCGAGCCCCTGTGGGACTGGGACGTGTCCCGGCCGGCGCCCTACTTCGGTTTCGAGATCCCCGACGCGCCCGGCCACTACTGGTACGTGTGGTTCGACGCGCCCATCGGCTACGTCGCCGCCACCCAGGAGTGGTGCGCGCGCCACGGCGAGCCGCTCGCCGCCTGGTGGAAGGATCCCGCGACCGAGATCCACCACTTCCTGGGCAAGGACATCATCTACTTCCACTGCCTCTTCTGGCCCGCGATGCTCAAGCTCGCCGGGTACGCGCTGCCGCACCGGCTGCACGTCCACGGCTTCCTCACGGTGCAGGGCGAGAAGATGTCCAAGTCGCGCGGCACCTTCGTCACCGCGCGCCGGTGGCTGGACCACGTCGACCCGGCCTACCTGCGCTACTTCTACGCCTCCAAGCTCGGCGAGCGGGTCGAGGACCTGGATCTCTCCCTCGACGAGTTCGTGGCCAAGGTGAACAGCGACCTGGTGGGCAAGGTCGCCAACCTGGCGAGCCGCACGGCGCGCTTCGTGGAGCGAAGCGGGCTGGCGTCGGCCTGGCCCGCCGACGGCGGCCTCTTTGCCCAAGGCGCCGCGGCCGGTGCGGAGATCGCCGCGGCCTACGAGGCCCGCGACACCGCGCGCGCGATGCGCCTGGTGATGGCGCTCGCGGACCGGGCCAACGAGTTCGTCGAACGCGCCGAGCCCTGGACCCTGCGCAAGGACCCCGCCCGCGCACCGGACCTGCAAGCGGCCTGCACCGTGGCGCTCAACCTCTTCTGGCAGGTGAGCGTGTACCTCGCGCCCGTCCTGCCCAACCTGGCCGCCCAGGCCGGGCGGCTGCTGGGCCGGCCGATCCGCCGCTGGGAGGACGCCGCCGAGCCGTGCCTGGGCGGTGCCGTCGCGCCCTTTGAGCACCTCATGCGCCGCGTCGAGCGGGCCCAGCTCGAGGCGGTGTTCGGGGCGGCGGACCCGCC
>JAPKHB010000840.1 GCA_026647295.1 Planctomycetota bacterium
GCACCAGCTGATCGAAGACCTGGCGCTCGCGCTCGGTCAACAAGGCCAGGCGCGCGTGAACGCGCGCCGCCTCGTCCTTCTCGTGCCGGCGCTTGAGCCCCTGGTCGAGCGCGCGCTCGAGGGCGCGCACGTCGAAGGGCTTGCCGAGGAAGGCGCGCGCGCCGCCTCGCAACGCCCGCACGGCGAGCGCGAGTCGATCCCGTTCGCCCATCCCGATCGCTGCGGGCGCGTCGGGCCGCCGGCACAGGCGCTCGAGCCCGGCCACGTCCGCGTCGTCGGCGAGGTCGGTCAGCACCAGGGTGAAGGCGCCGGGATCGCCCGCGAGCGCGGCGTCGTCGTGCTCTCCGACGACGCCGGCCGGACCTGGCGCACCGCGCGCTCGCCGACCTGGCCGTCGAGCTGCTCGCGCGCTTCGACCCGCAGTCGCGGAACCGGTGCATGCCCGACGCGAACTGGCCGGCCTTCGCGAAGCTGATGGAGAAGCAGATCGCCTTCAGCGACTACGAGAAACTGCGGCGCTGCCGCGAAGCCCACCGCAC
>JAPKHB010000841.1 GCA_026647295.1 Planctomycetota bacterium
TCTGAGTCAGCAGCGCACCACGGTGCTCAACCAGCGCCAGGCAATCGAACCGCTCGAAGTGCAGTTGCGCCAAACGCGCAGCGCGCTCGCCATCCTGCTCGGCCGCAACCCGCAGGCCGGACCCACCCCCGACGGCGCTGGCGGCATCGAGCGCCTGGGGGCCCTGCAGGTGCCCGCGGTCGGCGCCGGGTTGCCGTCCGAGCTGCTGATGCGCCGCCCCGACCTCGCCGCCAGCGAAGCCCGGCTCGCCGCCGCGGCCGCCAACATCGCCGCCGCGCGCGCCGCGCTGCTGCCCGGGATCAGCCTGTCGGCCGGTGCGGGCGTGGGCAGCGCCGCGCTGCTGGCGCTGGCCGACACCACACGCACGCTGTCGATCTCGGCCAGCGTGCTGCAGAAGATCTTCGACGGCGGCCGCCTGCGCGCGGACGTCGACATCCAGCGCTCCCGCCAGCGCGAGCTGCTCGAATCCCACCGCCGCGCGATCCTCGTCGCCCTCAAGGAGGTCGAGGACGCGCTCGCCAACGGCGTCCGCGACACC
>JAPKHB010000842.1 GCA_026647295.1 Planctomycetota bacterium
TGCCGCGTTTCGCAAGATGGGCTTTGCGCCGGAGAAACTCGCGGTCAACTCGCCGGTCGAGCTCGATGGCCGGGAATCCGTGGTGCGCAACCGGCCCGGCCTGCTGATGGATTTGATCGCGGCTTCTTTTCTGCGCGCGGCGCCGGAGGCTGATGTGGCGGTGTTCAACGGCGGCTCGATCCGCATTGACGACGTGCTGCTGGCCGGCGCGATCACGGAATACGACATCATTCGCATTCTGCCTTTTGGCGGCAACCTCGCGCTGGTGGAAATGACTGGCGAGTTGCTCGGCAAGGTTTTGGAGCAGGGCCGGAAAAACAAAGGCAGTGGCGGCTATTTGCACACGGCCAAGGTGAATTGGGACGAAGGCCGGGGCCGCTGGCTGATCAACGGAAGCGATTTGGAAGCCGGCCGCATTTACAAAGTGGCGATCAGCTGCGCGGCTGGGTCACCTCGAACGTGCGCAACTATTGCTACGTTTGGCTGGACGGCACCAACGGCACTTCCGGCTGGCAAAATTATTTCTATAGCCCATTG
>JAPKHB010000843.1 GCA_026647295.1 Planctomycetota bacterium
AAAGCTTGCCACGGACGAAGCAACGCTGGTGCGAATCGCCGCGCTGGAGGCCCTGCCCAAAATTTCTGCACCGCCCCAAGCATTGCCGATATATCTAAACGCCCTCGCGAGTGGCGACCAGGTGCTGACTGCCATCGCCGCACAAAACCTGGCAGCGGATTCCAGCCGGCGGCAGGAACATGCGACCGAAATCATTCAGGCCTATGAGAGCTTGCAGCCGCCGGTCGACGTGGAGGTGGCGCAAATGATTTTCAAAGCCCTGGCCGACTGCCGCAATCCCGCAGCCGTTCCGTTGCTCGAGGCAGCGTTGCAGGTGCCGGACAAACCGTTCGCGGCGGCTGCGGCAAGCGCGCTGCAACAGCTCACCGGCCGGGATTACAGCGACAAACTGCCCAAGGAAACCAAGCCGTCCTGGGATTTCGAGTATCGTGAAATCAGCAAGCTGCGCAGCGCCTGGGCCACGGTGGAAACCGACGCCGGTGCATTCGTGCTGCAATTTTTCCCCGAAGAAGCGCCGCTGGTGACGCTCAATTTCGT
>JAPKHB010000844.1 GCA_026647295.1 Planctomycetota bacterium
TCCTCGGGGGGCAGGTCCAGCGGGCGCGCGACGTCGGTGATCACGCAGCCGGGCTTGACCTTCGTGATGTCGAGCACCTTCTTGCCCGCACCCGAGGTGGCGGTGACGATCATGTCCATCTCGGCCAGGTGCCGGTCGGCGGTGAGCTTCAGCGCGAACGCGAACACACGCGCGTGGTAGCGCTGGAAGAGCACGGCGAAGGCCTGCGTCGAGCCGGCCTTCCACTCCGCCTCGAGCGCCTCGTCGGACGGCTCGTCGGGCGAGGCGCCGGAGGCGCCTCGCGCGTCCTCGCTCGTCTCGAGCCGCTCGGGCATGCGCTCCCTCTGTGGACGACGTCGACCTCGGCGCGCTGCGGCGCGAGCGTGCTCTGGCCAATCGTAGAGCACCTCTCCCCGCGGGGAGCAGATCAACATCTCCGCCACCTGCGGACGCCGCTCCTCCTCGCCCGCGTCGGCCAGCAAGGGCAGCCCCGGATCCGCGGCGGCGTCCACAGCCGGCTCGACCTCGCTCGCGAGCATCGGTTCGGGTGGGGACGGC
>JAPKHB010000845.1 GCA_026647295.1 Planctomycetota bacterium
GCTCAGCCAATTGAAAACCGCTGCAATGCAACGGCCAAGCCGTTGCGGGAGCACTCTTGTCAATGGGCTGCGATTTCGGACGGATGCTGGCTCAATCATGCTCGATCAGAAATTCTGCAAGCCATCGCCGGCCGCTGCGCCGGCGCTTCACTGCACAACTCCAACAATCAAGTTTGGATCTCGCATCAAACAGAAGCTCAGGTTCAAAACTCTCATGACCGTTCAATTGAAAAGTATCCGCCGTCTGTTTTGCCGCTTGCCGGCTGCACGATGGCTGCGGGCGGTGCTGGCGCTCGCGCTGCTGGGGTGCGGTTCGGATCACGGCGTCGAGCCGGTGCGCACCAAAGTCACCGGCGACATCATCTTCACCGGGCCGACGCCGCCGGCTTACGTGGCGGAAGTGGTGGTGGTGCTGGTGAAGAAACTGCCGCCTGAAAATCTGCTCTCCGAAGTCATCTACAGCCCGCCGCTCGTCTTCGATCGCAGCAAGCCCGCGGGCCGGGATGATACCTTGCGCTACGAGTTGTTCGCGGATC
>JAPKHB010000846.1 GCA_026647295.1 Planctomycetota bacterium
GAACGTCAGCACGGTCGTGAAAAGCAGGTCCAGCGGGAAGAGCAGGATGAACAGCAGCACCAGCGGCAGCAGCGTCAGCTTGAAGTCCACGCCGGAAATCAGGTTGAGCCCGGTCAGGTCCAGGTCGAGAAGCGGCGCCGACGGCGCCATCGACGGCGCGTCGGTCTCGCTGATCGTCGTCAGGCCCTTTACGCACAGCAATAACCCCAGCAGGAAGGCTACGGCCAGGGCGGGGCGCGGGAAGCTGACCTGCTTCTTGGCGTCGTCCTGCGGCGCGCCGGGGGTGGGGAAGAGCGCGTGCTCGGTCAGGCGCGCGTACGGGAAGGGCAGGCGTTCGCGTTCGATCCAACTTGCGCGGAAGACCATCAGCCCGAAGACGATCGCCAGGTGGAAGGCCAGCATCGTGAAGAACCAGTAGGCCAGCGGCTTGGCCCAGGCGCCCCACGGCACGGCGACCTTGCCCTTGCGGAAGCTACGCAGCGCGTCGGCGTTGCGGATGCACTGCGGCCCGCGTTCGGCCAGGTCCGCGGCCGTCT
>JAPKHB010000847.1 GCA_026647295.1 Planctomycetota bacterium
GACCGACAAGCCGTTCCTCGAACTGGACGTCCTGTCCGATCCTTCCAAGCCGGACACCGGCGTGCGGACGATCACGCCCAAGCCGGGCGCCGCGCCGGCGGACGTCGTCCACGCGGTCGCTGCGGCGGCCGCCCGGGCCCCCGCCGACGCCAAGCGCCCGCCGGAGCCGAGCTGGGATCTCGAGGAAGGGCCGGGCGCCACCGTCGCGCGCCGGCCGGACGCCCCCGCGGCGGCACGGGCTCCGGCCGCCGGCGACGCCGACGAGGAGCAGAACGACTGGCGCTTCGAGGACGAGGTGCCCGGCCTCGATCCGGGTGCGACGCGCTCGTCCTCGTTCGACCTCGCCGGCGCGCAGGCGCCGCCCTCGCTCGCGGCGGCGCCCGACCCCAACGAGGATTCCCTGGCCACGCTCGGCGACCCGGAGACCTGGGATCTGCTCGCCGGGGAGCCGCCGCTGGCCGACGCGCCGGCACTGCCGCCGCCCGCCCCGGAGCCGGTTCCGGCCGATGTCGCCCCCGCGACCGGCGCGAACGAGC
>JAPKHB010000848.1 GCA_026647295.1 Planctomycetota bacterium
CGGTGCGGCCACCGCCCCCCGGGCCCCGGCGAGCTCCTCCGCGGCCGCCCGCCGCCTCCGGAGGCCGAGGAGGCCGAGCAGCTCCCCCCGTGGGCCCGCCCGCAGCCGACGGCCAGGCCCGAGGCGCCCCCGCCCGAGGAGCCGCCCGAGGGCGAGCCCGACGCCGCGCCCCCGGACGACGCCCGCGCCTGCGTGCGCGCGGCCGGCGACGCGTGGATCGAGCGGCGCCTCCGGGGCGACGCTGCGCGGCGGCTGTACCGCTGGATCCCGGGCGATCAGGGCCGGGTCACGGCGCTCCTGCTCGACGCCGAGGGCGGCGCCGCGGGGGCCGCGCCCCCTGCGCCGGCCGGCGCGGAGGAGGGCGTGCGCGTCGTGCGCGTCCGCCTGGGCGACCCCGCGCTCGCCGGCGGGCGGTTCCCCGCGGTCACCGACCCCACGCGCTCCGAGCGCCTGGTCGACGCCGACTTCTGGGAGGACGACGACGGCGCGCTGCGCGGCTGGATCCACCTGCCCGAGGCCGGCGACGGGCCCGGGG
>JAPKHB010000849.1 GCA_026647295.1 Planctomycetota bacterium
CGCGGCAATTCAATTGGCCTAATCAGGTTTTCACGGCCATCGCGGCCGGCGTTGAATCCGTCTGGACGCGGCGCCCGGCCGCCGGGTCGCCGCCGCCCCCGGCGGCGGAAATATCAAGAACATCAGACGCCGCCGCGGCGCCCGCGCCGGCGGCGCCGGAAAAAAATCCGCTCATCGCGGTCCTGGAAAGGGCGGCGGCGGCCGGCGACACATTCGCGGCAGGGCTGCTGGCGGCGCTGACGGGCCGGAAAAAAGACGACCCCCCCGACAAGATTTAGTTTGGCCGGCGGTTGCCGGCGCGTGGAGAGGCCCATGCCCGGGCGCCCGGGCATGGGTCTTCGCATTTTCCGTATTATTGATTTTCAGGCGCAATACGCGCCCACCCGATCGGCCGGCCGCCGCCGGCGGCCCGGCGGCCCGGGGCCAGTCCGCGGCGATTGCGCGTGCAGAACATCCAATGCGTTGCACGGATGCAACGCATTCAAAGATCTCTTCAATCTATCTATGATCTATCTAATTCAGTTTGAACACGTT
>JAPKHB010000085.1 GCA_026647295.1 Planctomycetota bacterium
ACGGCGAGAGATCAATCGTAAGAACTTCAAGCAGCGCCTCGATCTTCTCCCGCGGAAGTTGCTGGAGCAGGTACTCGATCAGCTCCTCCTGGCGGGGCTGGCCGAAGGCCATGCGGTACACGACGAGCGACCGCCGCAGGGCGTGGAGCAACCGCCGGTCGCGGCTTAGCGGGAAGGCGGGCACGTGGCGCTCGATCCGGGCCTCTCCGGGCAGCAGCCAGTAGGGTTCCAGGTCGTTGGCCGAGGCATCCCGCCCGGCCTCCGCCGCCTCAAAGAGCCCACCCCAGGGGTCCCCGTCCCCCCCGGCGAGCCCCGGCGCGTGGGCCGCCACGAGGTTCTTCCGGACGGCGTGGCCCTTGAACCGGTGGACCCGGCCTTCCCGCTGCTCCAGGTCCACGGGGTTGGACGGGAGGTTCCAGTGCACGACCGCGTGGCAGTAGGGGTGGAAGTCCAACCCCTCCTGGCCGATCGAGGTCGTGGCAAGTACGAAGGGCCAGAACGGGGAATTGAACGCCGCCCGGACCTGGTCCTGTCGGGTCGGCTCCGCGCCCCCCTCTCCGGCGTCCTCCACGCCCAGCCGGCAGGCAAAGCGCGCGCGCATCCGCAGCGGTTCGAGCCAAAACCCCCTGGCGGGATCGACGTGGATCTCCTCGACGGTGACGACCGCCGTACGCAGCCCGAGCACGTCGCCCAGCGCCCGGGGCACGTCCTCGACGACGCGACGCGCACGCCCCCGGATCCCGAGCATCTCGACGAGCATGTGGCCGTACTCGTCCAGGACGGCCTGGAGGTTCCCGCGGGCGGCGTACTCAACGACCCGGAGCCAGTAGGGCTCCCGGGGATCGAGCCCCCGTACGATCGCCGTCGCCTCGGGCAGGTTGAACAGGCGCCGGAGCGACCAGGCGATGTCCAGGGCCCCGTGCCGAAGCCCGATGGCGGCGCCCTTGCGCCGGGCCAGGGCGCCCCCCACCTGGCGCAGCAGCATGCGCAGCCCCACGACCCCGAAGCCCCCCAACGCCAGGGCCGCCAGCACGTCCGGAAGATCGGCCGGGACCCGACCCAGGGGCAGCCCCCCCCTTGCCGCCCGCCGTACCCGCCTGACGTGGGCCGTCCAGGCGGGGACCTTCGCCGCCGGGGCCCCCTCCCCGGCGGCCCCCTCGGGCGCCTCCTCCGCGTCTTCCCAGGGCTCCTCGAGCTCCGGGGACCGCAGCCACGCCCACGTGGGGCGCCGGGTCGCCGGGTCGGCCATGTCCAGGAGCGCCGGCGCCGCCCAGTACCAGGACTCGTCCTCCGGCCCCTCGGTCGGCGCCCCCGCGGTGATCTGCGCAAGGCGCGCGGCGAGCCGCCCCTTCACCCAGGCGACGGCCTCATCGGGCGCGGGGGGCGTACCCCGCTCCCGCAACAGGACGAGGGGGTCCGCCTCCTGGGCGAGCACCAGGGAGGGGTAGAGCAGCCCCATCAGCGACATCCCGACGAGCCGTCCGCGCGAGCGGGCGATGCGCAGCAGCGGACGCCGCCGCTCCCGGGCCTCCGGGGTGTTCTCCGCCTCGGGCTCGTGGCCCTCAAAGGCCCGGCGCTCGGCCTCGTAGCTCAAGAGGCAGGCGATCGCCTTGGGGACCACGCGCCAGGCCGAGAAGACGAGCCGCTTGGTGAACCCCGAGAGGTCCGGGGCGTCAAAGGGCGCCCCCGGCTGCACGTAGGGCATGGACGGCGGCAGCCACAGGAGCCGCCAGGCCCCGCGGCCGATCGTGTCGCCGGCCAGGTGGCGCAGGCGCCCGTTGCCCGGGTCCACGCGCGCGTAGCGCTTCATCTCCTCGGTGGGAAGCAGGAGGCCCCGCGTCCGGGCCAGCACCGCGGCCACCTCCCGGGCCCGGGCCGGCTGCGCGGCCGTTCGCGCCAGCGCCTGCTTGAGCTCGTAGCCGTCCATGAAGTTGAGCAGGTAGGGGGCGGACTTCCAGTACTCCAGCGGGTCGCCCTGGCCCACGAGCCCCGAGACCTCCGTGAGCCCCAGGTAGGCAAGGAGGTCCTCGGCCGCCAGGGCCACGCCGCGGCCCTCGACCTCGTGGAGCATGCCGTTTCGGTCCGCCGAGGCCGCCAGCCGCTCCGTGCGCACCATCACCTCGCGAAGCCGCGCCTCCAGGGCCGCCTTTACGGCGCCAAGGTCCTGCCCCCCGCCGGCGGCGAGCCCGAAGAGCTCCCGCCGGTAGCGCCGAAGGAGTGCCTCGACCTCGTCGGCCTCCCCCCCCGGCGCAAGGAACCGCAGCGTCTGCACGAAGTCGCGGTAGTGGTCGTCGCCGCCGGCTTCCTCGTCCAGCGTGAACATCTTGTAGGGCGTCGCCGAAACCAGCAGCACGCGCACGTCGCCGAAGGTGAAGATCTGGCGCGCGAGCTCGCTGGCCGGGTCCTGGCCGTCCAGCAGGTGCTTGAAGCGCTGGAACTCGTCCAGGATCACGAGGTCCGGCTCCAGCGCATCCAGGCACGAGCGGGCAAGGAGATTGCGCAACTCCCCGACGAGGCGGGCGCGCTGGTTCCACGGCTCCTTGTCGATCCGGCGGTCCTCCTGGCGGAAGGGAACCGCCAGGGCCTTTACGCGCCGCCGGAATCCCGCCTCGCCCCGCCCCTTGGCCTCCGCGTCGGCGGCGCGCAGCGCCTCGGAAAAGCGCGCGGCCAGCGCGGCATCGATCTCGTAGTAGTCGGGGAACCACGCCAGTCGCTGCGCGAAGGACTTCCGGCCGGTGTAGCCGCGCAGGACCCCCGCGAGATCCTTCGGGTCGAAGTCCCACGTCCGTTGCAGCAGCCCGTGGAGCAGGGCGCGCTCGCTTGCGATGCCGAGCGCGGACTTGAGGTCGAGCGAGGTCCCCGGCGTGATCGAGATGAAGTTCACCTTGTTGCGGGCGAGGTCCCCGATCGTGATGGGGAGCAGCGTGATCCGGGAGGCGTGCGCGAACTCCTTCCCGGCGGCCGACCCCAGGCGCCGGATGTTCTGCCGGGCGATCTCCGCGTTGGAGCAGACGTACAGGACGTCGATCCGCGGGACCCGCTCCCAGAGGTGGTCGATCGCCTTGGCGATCAGGCCCTTGCAGACCAGGGTCTTTCCGAGCCCGACCTCGTCGGCGAGCAGGAAGCGCCGCGTGGGCCGCGCGTCGGTGTAGAGCCGGGCGAACACCCGCTCGACGGTCTCGCGCTGGAAGTCCTTGAGCCCGGACATCACCGCCCCTACGTCCGGTCGGGCGCCCCGGCCCTTCATGCCCCGACCTCCTTCCAGGCGGCCAGCACCGGCTCAAAGACCGCATCGAAGCCCTCGGGAAGCAGCGCCGCCCCCTCGGGCGTGCGCCGCAGTTCATGGACGAGGTCCCGGACCTCGCCGATCCGCTCGGGCCGGCGGTGAAGCGCCCGGACGAGTTGCTCGAACAGGTCCTCGCCGGCCAGGGCCCCCAGCCCGTCGGCGTCGGCGCCCCCCTTCCCGCCCCCCACGTCCAGGAGGTGCTGGACGTCGGCGCCGCTTTCGGCCAGGAGCAGCAGGAGCAGGCGCAGGACGCTTCGGCGGTCGTGGAGCACGTCGCGCAGCAGGCGGTCCCGCCGGTCGGCGGGCATCCCCTCCGCCGGCACGTTCAGGACGAAGTCGGCCTCGGCCCGGTGGCCCCCGCGGGCGATCGTCGCGTGGAAGGCGAGGAAACTCGTAAGGGCCGCCGCGGAGAGCCCCTCGAAGCGGATCGACGGCTCCCCCACCACGGGCCGGCCCGCCTCGCCGCGGAGCGTCGCCGGCCGGCCGGTGAGCCCCACGCCCTCCGGCACTTCGAGCCCCGCGCCGCCCAGGACCTCCACGTCGAAGGCGTCGTTCGCCCCCTGGGTGACGCGGAGCCCAAGGCCCGCGACCGCGACCGCCGTGCGCAGCGCATCGAGCGCATCCTCGAGCCCCCGCCGCGGATCCTTGGGCGGGGTCCAGTCCGCCCGCGGCTCAAAGGGCGTGAGGAGGCCCAGGAACCCGCGCTCGCGCGCGTCAGAGGCGAGGAAGGCGTCGACGCCGCACTTGCTCCGCTTGCCCTTGAGCCCCACCAGGAGTTCGACGCTCTTGCCCATCAGGCTACCGGTCGCGTTCGCAGACCCCGTCCAGACGGTCGCGCCCCACCCCTGATCGACGACGTAGAGCTTGGCGTGAAGCCCCGAGAGCAGCGTTTGGGGCTCGGCGCGCTCGGCCTCCGCGCCCGCGGTCTCCCCTTCCGCGCCCTCGGCGAGCGAGTACACCCGGCCAAAGCGCTGGAGCACGTCCGGCGGCACGGCGTCAAGCGCCTCGGCCGTCGAGACGAGGATGTCCCCCTCCGCGGGCTCGAAGACCTTAAGCAGCGCGTCAGGCGTAAGAAACGGGCTCACCACGAGCGCGCGGTCTGCGCGCCCGACGTCCAGCCCCCGGGGCCTACCCTCCGGGATCCCCAGCGCCTCGAACCAGACCTCCTCGAAGGGCGCGGGCGGATCGAAGATTACCCGCCGCACTTCGTCGGCCAGGCGCTCGACCTGGGCGGCCGCCCGCTCGGGCATCGGCTGGTGCAGCGCCCGCCGCGAAAGGTCCCGCAGGAACTCGGCCAACGGCGCACTTGCCCGGACGGAGTTCGTGCGCTCCCGGAGCTCCCCTTCGAGGACGAGCAGCGTGTCCCAGGAGCGGTCGAAGGTGAGGTTCCGCGTCGAGACGAGCACCCGGTACCGCACGGGCTCCCCCTCGGACTCGCTCTCAAAGCGCAGGATCCAGGCCTTGGGGTGGAAGATCCCCTCGGGCGGGGGCCTTACCTCCACCACGCAGGGCTCGAGCCACCCCAGCAGCCGCTGGTCCGCGGGGGGCACGCGGATCATCCCGGCCTGGCAGAAGACGTGCATGCGGTCCGCATGCCGCCGGATCGCCTCGAGCACCGCCAGGGGATCGGCGACGGGACGGCCCTCGGCGTCCTCCCAGTCAAACAGCGCAAAGGAAAGCGGCGTGGTGAGCAATGCCAGGAGATCCAGCGTGTACGTGACGCCCAGCGCGTCGGTCAGCATGTGGCCTTCGGGAGGCCGCAGCGCGTCAAGCAGCAGCCGGCGATCACGGGGCTCGAGCATCGCGCCCCCCGTGGCCCAGGCCCTCGCGGATGTCCGCGACGATGCGCCTTACGCTCCCCCACCGGTAGTCCAGACGCCCGGCCCCCGACGCACCCCCCCACATCTCCAGGGCCCGCTTGTTCGCGAACCTCGAGAGCCCGCGCTTTAGCATCTCCTCGCGCTGGCGCACCATCCTTCGCGCGTCATCGGACGCACCCGGAGCCGGCAAGCCGGATTGGGCCAGGACCCACCCCACCCACCGCTCGACGAACGCCCGCACCGGAAAGGGGACCGGCGCGCCGCGAGCGCTCGCCACGAGGTGCCAGAGCAGCTCGCGCTCCTTCCACCACGCCGAAAGCGCCTCCCGTCGCCCCGCCACTTCGGCGGCCCAGGCGCCGAGCCGCTCGGCATACCCGACGGCGCGATCATCGCGCCGGGAGACTTCGCAGAGCATGAGGTTGTAAAGGAGGCCCGCCCCGTGCATCGCCCCCGCAAAGCAGCGCGCATGGCGAAGGTGCGTGCCCAGCGGCTCTGGAAGCGCCCGCGTCTCTTCCACCTCCCACGGGAACTTGGTCGCGAGCGCCTCGGGGTCCTGGCCCGCCACGAGGAACGCGAGCAGGGTCCCGGGCGCACGCCGGAGCACCTGCTCCTGCAGGTAGGCGGCCTCCGGCTCGGTCAGGGCGAACACCGCGGCCTCGGGGAAGCCCTCCGGCCGGGGCGGCAGGCCCCCGTCCCAGTTCCGGCTCCCCGCTCGGTCGAACGCCTCGCCGTCGTCGGTCCTAAGGCGCGTCCCCTGCCGCTCGTAGAAGCGATCGAGCGAGCGGTGGTACGCATCCTGCGACCCGGGAAACACTAGGATCCCCCACTTCGCGAGTCCGAGCCAGTAGATGCTGCTTGGCAGTCGGCGCAAAGCGGCCCCCGAACGGGCCCCGATGACCCCCGTCTCCGGCCCCTCGTTCACCTTGAGCGCCTCGATGACCCGGGCCTCCTCGGCCCGGCCGCGGGACGCGACCCTCAACGACGGCGTACGCCGACGCTCGAGGTCCAGGTAGATCCACGGCGTAAACAGGAAGTAGCGGGCCCGCGTCTGGAGTGACCCCGTCCCAGGGAACAGCAGGTCCGAGAACGCGTCCCGAACGGTCGCGAGCCCCATCTCGTCCCGGGTGTCCTGCTCGCGGAACAGGTCGACCACGTCGAGCATCGCCCGGCGTTCTCGCTCGGAGTAGTCGAGCCAGGTAAAGCTCGAAGTCACGCCCGACTCCCCCCCTTCAGCCACGCCCACGCTGCGACGCCCGAGTTGCGGCCTGACGAGCCCAACGCAACCTTAGGCCGCACCCGCAGGCGCGCGGCCACGGCCCACAGGTCCTCGGGCATCGCCCGGGTCTTTCGAGTCTGCCGCCAGGCGTCCAGCCAGCGGCGGCCTTCGACCAGTTCCTTCGACGTGGCTGTGTGCGCGCGCGCCATGCACACCTCCCGGCCGCCCTGTGGCGGCCCAGAGCTCCAGCATGGCCGACGGCCGGACGCGTGTCAGGCACGCTTGCCGGAAGCACACCAAAGGGGGCGGACCTGTCACCACGGGACGCGTACGCTTGGAGGACGGCGCGACGGGTTCCGAGCGGGCCTTCTCGGGCAACGACGGCACGTTTCGTCTCGGCCGGCTGCCCGACGGACCCGTCACACTCCTCGTGCACGTGCCGCCCGGGTTCGTCCGCCCCAAGGCGATCGAGGTGAAGCGGGGCGAGACGGGCATCGAGATCGCGTTGAAGGCGGGCGTGAGCGCGGAGATCCGCGTGCTCTACGACGAAGGGAGCGGACACGAGCCCCACTCGGCATTGGTAGAGGTAGCCGAGCGAAGAATCGGCGGCCGAAATGCGGTCTTGCTTGCTCATGCCGCCCGACTCCTACAAGTACTCGTTTGGCCAGAGAACCCTTCGGCAAAGGTCCAAGACGTGGCCTGCATGGGGACAATCGACACCTTCTCCGTCCTGTGCCCCGGCCCAATGCTCTTCATGACACCCCCGCCTTCAGCATCACCATGTCCTCGTCCAACCCCTGGCGGTGAACCTCCAGTCGCGGGCTACCCCCAACATCGCGCGGGGACAGTTTCAGATTGAGAGGAAAGAATGAGGCGGAGCCCACGAGGCTGCGGAAGGGGCGGGCCTGCTTCTCGCAATTCGAGATGCCCGCCTCAAGCAGCCACGGCCCGAGCCCGCCGTCGTGCGTCACCGTGAACTTCGGCGCCGCCGAGAAGATCCCACGCTCCTCCGTCTCCACAAGGATGCCCCACTCGACGAAGGACCGCACGACCCGCTGCACGGCCCGGATCAGCGTGCTGCGCTCGCCCCATGACTCGGTCGTGCGCCGGACGACTTGGGAGAGGGCGGCGGTCCCTTGGAGAGACAAGAGGCGTCCGGTGGTCTCGGCCACGTCGCGGAAGAACGGGTATGTCGCCACGCACATTCCCCAGTGAAGCGGGAGGCGGTCGCGACCCGACCGATCCCGCAAGAGAGCGAGCCCATCGTCGCGCAGCGGGACCAGTTTGTCGGGCGTGAGCACCCAGATGTGCAGCAAGACCGTCATCGTCTTGCCGCGGGCGCTGTGGGGTCCGGCGCCGGCCACCTTCCCCCCCAGCAGGTGCTCCAACCGCTCTCGGATGTGGGGGACCGAAAGCCCCTGCGCAGCCCAATCGGCCGTGGCGTCCAGCCAGTCGAGCTGGATCTTCCTATCAAATCCGATGGTCCGGCGCTTCGTGCTCACGATGACTTCCGCTCTATCTCAATGAGGGGAACCACGACTTCCTCCAGCGTGATGCCCCCGTGCGCTACGGGGCTGTCTGTCTCTCGAACGAAGGCCTGGCGATCAGGCGCGAGCAGGGCGAGGTAGTCGCCGGGCAGCCCGATCGGCGGCCACTCGATCGCGTCTGGAAAGCGCTCCTTTACCCTGCCTCTCAGCGACTGGTCTGAGTAGACACGAACGCGCTCACCGCGCAGATCGGCCACCGATCCCTCGGCCGGCCGGCCGCACCCTCCGGTCTCGATGTTCCCGTGATCCGCGGTCAGGAAGACCGCGAACCCACGGTCGAGGAGCATGTCGAGGAGCGCCGCCAGCGCTCCCTGGTGTGCCCACTGGCGGACCAGGTTGTGCATCCCCGAGCTCCCGAGCGTCATGCCATGCATGATGATGTCGACCTTGTCGACCACGAGCCCGACCGCTCGCACCTTGGGGTGCGACACGAGTTCATCCACGCGAGCCAGATCAGGCTCGTCGCGCAGGTTCTTCTCGTAGCCCACCTCCGCCGAGGATAGCCCCTCGTCAACCCAGAACCGCCTCCACGCCGAGGGCTCGCGCTCGGTCGTGTGGATGCTCGACGGAAAGTAGAGAGGCGGGCGCCCGGCGAAGCAGGCCTGCCTCGAGACCATGGTGAGCGTCGGGATCCAGGCGAAGATGCTCCCTTCCCGAAACCTCAGGGCCGGCCGCTGGTCCGAGAGCACCTGCTGGACGACGACCCACTGGTCGAGTGCCAGCCCGTCCATCAACACCAGAGCGACCTTGGCGCTCCTAGACTCCTCGATGCGCCGGGCCAGAAGCCGGGGCACGTGATGCGGCATCACCGGCGGCGAGGGCGGCTGGTTATGCAGCGTCCCGAAGCGCTGCCGGATCCATATGGTGAAGGCCTCGTCGATGCGAGCCCGGACGCTGCGAAGCTGGTCCTCCCGCTCCCCGCCCTCCTGACGCTGAGGGTCGAACCAGAGGGCATTCACCTGTGCCCAGCGATGGGCGAAGGTGAGCCAGTCTTGGTGATGGGCTCCCTCGCGGGGGATCGACTGCTCGACGGCCTGGACTAGGCCATCCAGCCGGCGGTTCCGATCGGCCTTCGGTTCCGTCTTGAGGCCGACGATCACCCATGAATCGACCAGCTTGTCTGCCTGAGGGTGCGAGACCTGCTGGAGCACACCTTCCAGGAAGAGGTTGTCGATGTAAACCCGGATGTCGTGGTGGTCGAATGAGATCTCGGCCGGCCCCGGGAACTCCATGCCGTAGGCTCCGACCGGCTCGCGAACCGCATCCGCTCCCGCCGCCTGCCGATCGAGGAATGCCGGCCACCGCTCCTGGAGGAACGCGAAGAACGCTTCCCGATCGGGGACGATGCGCTCCAACGGCCACTCGCCGAACAGGCCGTTCTGCCGGAGGAGTTGGATGAGGTAGCTGTCCAAGACCTGTGGGATGCGGAGGCCGCGGTAATGCCGCCGCAACAGGAACCGCATGAGGTCCGACTCTTGCCGGATCGTCTCGGGGGCAACGCCGAAGACGTGGCGGAGGACGAATCCTCTGGTCTGTCGATCACCCAGCGGACGATCAGGCTTCTCTCGTTCCTGGGCGTAGTAAAGGTCGTCGAGGTCGCTTCGATCGAGGGCGTCAATGATCGGATAGCTCAGGTTCGGGAACAGCTCGCCCAGGTTGAAGGACAGCAGGCGGCCCGCCTGGAGGAGGTCGTAGGGCAGGGATCGCAGGTCCAAGGCCGCCGCCCGGAGCACGACCACCAAGTCGGTCAGCTCGCCTCGGTCCCAGCGCGAGCGATAGCGTGACTCGTAGGCGAAGCGGAACGCGACGTGGTCATCGAACGGGATCAGCTCGAAGCCGCGTTCCTCGATCCCCTTGAGGATGCCCTCTTCCAGGAGGAGCCCATCGGGATCCGCGACCAGGGTCAGGCGCGCGACTTGGGGGGTGAACTCCTTGAGGATCTCGTCGCGCCAGCTACCCATCGCCACCCTCTCCCTCCACGTGGGCAACGAGCAGGGGAACGAGCTCAGGGCTGATCTCCGCCTTGCGGTGGAGCGCTTCGCGCCAGGCCCGCTCTTCGGCCGCGAGCTGCGTCAGGCGATGGTCCCGAACCGCCGGCAAACCGATCCTCTCGACGGCGCGGCGTCTGGCGGTGAAGGCACACTCGCCTTTCTCGCGCTCCATCGCGAGGCGCGCCCGGTGTGCCTGAACCAGCTCCTGGTAGATCTGCTGTCCGTGTTCGCGAGCCGAGGCCTCGACGCGCCGGAAAGCCTCGAGCGCCGCGTCGTCGTCGAGGTGGCCGCCAGGTGCAGGCGGGTCGGACATCATCTGGTCCCACACGAAGCGGGCCGTCGGCGCGAGAATGCGACCGTCCTCGTGTCGGAAGAGCGGCATGACACGGTGCTGGTTCCATTCCGGCGTGTGCAGCGTGATGCGCCACAGGGACCAGAAGCCACGAACCTCGGCGGGGAGTCCCGAGAGCGTCAGGCAAGGGACCGGCTGGCCGGGCGCGAAGCGAGGGATGTGCGTTGCCAGCCCCCGCACTCGTGGCTCCTCCAGGGTCAGGTGGCGCACTCCCGGGACTCGGTCCGCGTCCCTGGCTGAGAACACGACCGCGCCGAGGCTCTCCCCGTCCGGCCACGTGAGGTTCCACGCACGGCCGTTCCGCGCGGCATCCCCGCCGTGCGCCTGGACGTAGCCAACGGTCATTCGTTCGACCCAGTGCGGCAGCGGGTGGGTCATCAGGCTTCGCGCCTGTCCCGGATCGAGGTCCTCGGCGCTTCCGAGGATGGACCCGCTTTCCCGCACCGCCTTGCCTTGCTCTTTGACCTGGCTCACGACGGAGTCGACCTTCTTGTCGAGGGCTTCGGGGCGCAGGATGGCTTCGACGTAGATGTCGTCGAAGAGCTGGCCGGCCTGAGCCGAGTCGAGGATGTCGCCGGTCTTGTCGACCCCGAACTCCTCCAAGATCACGGCCAGCTTCTCCTCCAGGACCTCGCGGACTCGGTGCTCGACCGTGTCCTGGACGACGAAGTTGACCGCCCGCACAGCGTGCTCCTGGCCGATGCGGTCCACTCGCCCGATGCGCTGCTCGAGCTTCATCGGGTTCCAGGGCATGTCGTAGTTGATCACCACATGGCAGAACTGCAGGTTCAGCCCCTCGCCACCCGCGTCCGTGGAGACAAGGACCCGTGCCACCTCGGCGAAGGACCGCTGGACCTTCGCGCGCTCCTCCATCCCCATCGACCCGTTGAGGCAAACGACCGAGAAGCCGCGGTCGGCGAGGAACTCCCGCAGCATCTCCTGGGTCGGTACGAACTCCGTAAAGATGAGCACCTTCAGGTCGGGGTCGCCCTCCTCCTGCTGCAGGCGGTAGATCCAGTCGAGCAGGGCCTCTGCTTTGGCATCCACGCCGGCCTTCTCGGTCCGCCTGGCCGCTTCGAGGAGGAGATTCACCTCGGCCCGCTCGTTCTTGAGCGCCTTCAACCGCGTCGTCAGCAGCGTGTCGATCTGCTCCTGACCGTCGAGCTCGAACCACTCCTCCTCGGACAGCTCGGGAAAGAGCAGGAGCTGCTCGCTCGGAGCCGCGAGCGCCTCAAGGCGCCGCTGCAGCGTCGTTCGGATCGCGCGAGTCGAGGACGTGACCAGGCGCTGCATCAGGATCATGAGGAACCCGATATAGCTCTTCTAGATCAAGATGACCATCGCGGTCGAAATCACTCCACACGGCGCTGCGGCCCGCGCGCTCATTCGTGACGCCGGCGGT
>JAPKHB010000850.1 GCA_026647295.1 Planctomycetota bacterium
AGGGCGGCCGCGGACACGATCAGGAGACGCATGAGGGGCCCACCTTTACCCGACCGGCCCGGGTGCGCGCCATGGGCGGCGGTCAGACGTTCAGGAACACCCGCTCGCGGGGAACGCCGGCGGGTTGGGCGCCACGAAGGCGAGCTGGCCAAAGCCGAGGAAGTCGACGGCCCAGTCGCCTTCTCCGACCCGGCGGAACACCGCGCTCGCGACGCGCGGCGCGGGCGTGACGGACGCCGACCTCGCCGCGCTGGATGCCGCTCCGCTCGCGGCCCTGCCCGATCCGGTGCGCGTCCTCTATCCCCTCGACGGGGCCGTGATGCCGCAGAACGTGCTCCCGCCCGACGTGCAGTGGGACACGGGCGCGGTCGGCGACGTCCTGCGCGTGGTCCTCTCCACGCCGCACGTGCGGATCGAGCACGTGGAGCGCGAGCGCGACGCCTCCTTCGAGCGCGCGTGGAGCGTGGACCCGGAGGCCTGGCGGATCCTCGCACGGAGCGATCTCGAGAGCGGCGTCACCATCGAGGTCGATC
>JAPKHB010000851.1 GCA_026647295.1 Planctomycetota bacterium
CGACTGGCTGGCGCTCGTGCAGGAAGACATTCGCCGGCTGGTGCACGGCACTTTTCTGGCCCCGGCGCCGATCCTGCCGGTTTCCACCCTCACCGGCGCCGGCATTCCCGAGTTGAAACGCGAACTGGCGAAGCGCATTGCGGATTTGCCGCCGCGGCAGGATCGCGGCGTGTTTTGGCTGCCGGTGGATCGCACGTTTGTAATGAAAGGATTCGGCACCGTGGTCACCGGCTCGGTGCTGTCCGGTCAGCTTGCCGTGGGCGATGAGGTGGAAATCCTGCCCGAGCGGCTGCGGGTGCGCGTGCGCGGCTTGCAACGCCACGGCCAAAGCACGACGCTGGTGCAAACCGGCGATCGTGCCGCCATCAATCTGCACGGAATCACCACCAGCCAGGTGGCGCGCGGCCAGGTGCTGGCGGCGCCCGGCTACTTCGGCCCGGCCACACGCCTCAACTGCCGCCTGCGCTTGCTGGCGCAGGCTCCCGCGCCGCTGCCGTTGCGCAGCCGCGTGCGCGTGCATCTCGGCACCGCG
>JAPKHB010000852.1 GCA_026647295.1 Planctomycetota bacterium
GGGGTGTTGACGTATCCCGGAGCGACGCGAGGACGGCCGGGTCCTGCCAGTCCTCGACGGGGTGCTCCGTGGCCAGGACGAGGTACCGGCCCTCCGGGAGCCCGGTGACCCGGAAGGTCCCCTCCTGGCCCGGCAGCGGCGCAAAACCCCAGGGAATCTGCTCCGGCGAAACGTCCATGTCTTCGCGATAGCGCGTCACCACCGAATGGCGCCTTCGCCCCTGCCTATCGACAATGGGCGCGGCCACCACCAGCGCGACGCCATCGACGTAGGAATGGCCGGAACCTTTCGGCCATTCGCCGGAAGGTTGATTCGGCCAGTCCGCCACCTCGCCGTGATTCCAGAAAATGGTGCGAACGAGATTGCCATCCATGATGCCTTTGCGGGTGTTTTTCAATTGCCCGACATTGGGATCGGGCTGGCGCTGGGCGAAGGCGGCGGCAGCCAAAACGAAGAGGAAGATGGTTATGCGTTTCGTTGGGACCTGGGCGAGCACCACGGCGCCCCGGCCCACCCGGCCGCGGGCCTCGGC
>JAPKHB010000853.1 GCA_026647295.1 Planctomycetota bacterium
CAGCTCGTAGCGGGTGCGCGCCTCGCGCGAGGCCGCCATGGCGCAGCGCAACGCCGCCGGGTCGAACGGGTCGCGGCGCAGCATCGCGCGCGTGTGGTCGTAGGCGCGGTTGAGCGCGTCGCGCGTCGCCTCGACCGCGCCCGCGCGGGCGCGGAAGGCGGCGCGCAGGGTCTCGGCGTCGGCGGTCGGCAGCGTGACGGCGAGGCGCTCGATGCGCGCCGCGGCGGTGCGCGGGCGCTCGCTCGCGACCGGCGCGGGCGGCGCCACGTAGTGGCGCGCCAGCAGCGCGCCGGCGGCGCGGAATTCGTCGGGCCGTAGCGCAGGTGCGGTTCGCGGAAATGCAGCGCCAGGGCGAAGCGCCGGTCGCGGTTTTCCTCGAGAAAACGCCGCGCGCGATCCGTCAGGATGTCGGAGACGGGCCCCTGGAACTGTTTCACGACTCCGTCCTCCTCCAGGCGCGGATCCATCGGCGTGTTGAAGCCGCCCACGAACCCGAAGAACGAATCGAAGCCGTGTTTCGTCGGATGAAACT
>JAPKHB010000854.1 GCA_026647295.1 Planctomycetota bacterium
GTGTTCGTCGAGGGACCGAAGATCGGGCAGCTGATGTTCTACGGCCGCGGCGCCGGGGGCGATCCCACCGCGACGGCGGTCGTGGGCGACCTGATGGAGGCCGCGCGCAACCGCCTCGCGGGCACGCGCGGGATCGGATGCACCTGCGTGCTCGAGCGTCGGATCCGCCCGATGGACGACACGCACGGGCAGTACTACCTGAACCTGCACGTCGAGGACGCGCCAGGGGTGCTCGCGGAGATCGCCGACGAGCTGGGCATCGACAAGGCGGCGCTGGCCGCGGGCGTGCAGGAGCCCGCGGTCAAGGACAAGCTCAAGGCGCTGGTCGACGAGGCGATCGCGCGCGGCGTGTTCGGCGCGCCGACGATCTTCGTCGACGGCGAGATGTTCTGGGGCAACGACCGCCTGCCGCAGATCGAGCGCTGGCTCGCCTACGGCCCGTTCTGAGTCCTTCACGTGACGAACGCCATGCGTCAACAGTTTGCCCACCTCGCACCGTTCCGCGTCTACGGCACCTCGACCAGCGGCAACT
>JAPKHB010000855.1 GCA_026647295.1 Planctomycetota bacterium
ACGCCGCGCTCGGTGGCGATCTCGAGGCCGACCTGTTCGCCCAGGGCGACCGTGTCGCGCCGGCGCTGCGCATCCTGGGATGGGAGGACCTGGCGGTGCGCATGGGCCGACGCGAGGCCGAGGAGGCCGGCGCCTCGACCGACGCCGACACGCCCGAGGGCGCCTACGCGCTGGCGGTGATCGATCGCGCGAGCGGGAGCGCCCCCATGCCCTGCGGCGACTACGCGGCCGAAGGCGGCGGCGGTTCGGGCACCGGAGGCGCGGGTGGCTCCGCGGGCAGCGCCGGGGCAGGCGGCAGCGGCGGCGGCTCGGGCGGGTCCAAGCCCAGCGGCTCGGACGACGACGGCGGCTGCGGCTGCGTCGTCGGCGCGGGCGGCGGGGCCGCGGAGGGCCGGCTCGCGGGCCTCCTGGCCGTGGCGCTCGGGCTCGCGCTGCCCGCCGCCTGGCTCGCCCTCGGCAGCCAGGGCTTCCTGCCCTTCCGCGCCGGCGTGCGCGGGATGGCGCTGGCGACGCTGCTCGCCGGGGTCGTGCT
>JAPKHB010000856.1 GCA_026647295.1 Planctomycetota bacterium
CTATACCTCAAGGGGATCAGCACGGGGGATTTCAGCGAGGCCTTGGCGGCGCTCCTGGGGCCGGAAGCGCCGGGGCTTTCGGCCTCGACGGTGGCGCGGCTGAAGGAGGTGTGGCAGCGGGAGCATGAGGCCTGGAGCCAGCGGTCGTTGTCCGGCAAGCGGTACGTGTATTTCTGGGTGGACGGCATCTACTTCAACATCCGCCTGGAGGAGGATCGCCAGTGCATTCTGGTCGTGATGGGAGCGACGTCGGAGGGCAAGAAGGAACTGGTCGCGATCCAGGACGGGTACCGTGAGAGTGAGCAGTCGTGGCGGGAACTGCTGCTGGACCTGAAGGCCCGTGGGCTTGCGGAAGCTCCGAAGGTGGCCGTTGGGGACGGCGCGTTGGGCTTCTGGTCGGCGCTCTCGAAGGCGTGCCTGAACGTCACGCGAGCCGAGGTCGCGCCGCTCGTCGCGTACAGGTCCGCCTGCGAGTCCCCGTACTCGATGTAGATGCCGACCAGGTTGTTGCCGCTGGCGCTGACCACCACG
>JAPKHB010000857.1 GCA_026647295.1 Planctomycetota bacterium
GATCTATGTCAAGCAGGAAAAGCCGATCTACGAGGCCACGGCCACCATTCGCTACCGCAATATCAGCGCGATGAAAAACCCCGAGACGATGATGCAGGAAATCGTCGAAGTGCTCGCGCCGGAAAAGGCCCGCCGTCTCGGTCTGGTGCCGGGCCGGGCGCTGTTCATGCTGCACACCGGCTCGCGCAGCGTGGGCAGCAAAACCATGAAGGGTTATCTGGAAAGCTGGGAGGAGGATGCGAGCTTCATGCAGGCCATGACGCGCGGCACGCCGATTTGGTCGATGCCGGCAGATGCGGAGATCGCGCAGGAATATCTGCGCGCGATTGCGGCAGCCTCCAACTTCGGTTTTGCCAATCGCATCGCGCTCACCGAGCGGCTGCGCGCGGCGGTGCGCCACGTGTTGCGCGACGATTCGCTGTCCTTGCCGCTGTTGTATGATTGCGCCCACGTCAGCATCAAGCCGGAGGAATGGCGGGGCGAGAGGTTGTGGGTGCATCGGCACGGCGCCAGCCGCGCGCTGCCGGCCTC
>JAPKHB010000858.1 GCA_026647295.1 Planctomycetota bacterium
CATCGAACCCATTGTCGATGAGTCCACGCGCCGGGTCCGGATCGTGGCGCGGCTCGACAATCCCGGCGGCAAATTTCGTCCCGGCATGTCCGCCAATGTGACGGTGGTGCTCAATGAGCGCCCCGACGCGCTGGTCATCCCGAGTGAGGCGGTTTTCGTGGAAGGAAACCAGGCGTTGGTTTACCTCATCCAGCCCGACAGCACGGTGGCGAGAATGCCGGTGGAGCTGGGCACACGCCAGCGGGAGAATGTCGAAATCATCAACGGCCTGGCCGCGGGCGCCCGGGTCGTGCGCGCCGGACATCAAAAACTCTTCCCTGGCGCCAAGGTCCTGCCGATTTCAGTCGGCGCCTGCCATCGCTTCGGCGAGCGTGCGGGCCTTGGTTTCCGCCGCCAATTTCGCCTTGTAAGGATTCATGTTTTCCTTGCGGCCGGCGTAGACCACGCCCTTGGTGTCGCACAGGATCAGATTTTGCCGCGCCACGCCCAGGCTACCTCGGAGGCCGGCCGCGCGGGGCGGCGCGGCCCTGG
>JAPKHB010000859.1 GCA_026647295.1 Planctomycetota bacterium
CTCCGCGTGGTCGTCGGTGTCCACCGGGAAGATGCCGGCCCACACCATGGGCTTCACGTCCTCGAAGCCGTGGATCGCCTCGGCGCAGGGGCGTTCCACGTGGGTGATGGTGTCGCCCACCTTCACGAACAGCTCGATGATGGGCACCGCGTCGAAGTCGCCGATGTCGGGCACGACGACCTCGACGAGTCCGCCTGCAGCCGCGCCGGAAGGCGCGGACGGGGCGGGCGCCGGGGCAGGCGTGGGCGCGGCAGCGGGCGCTGCATTCGCGGCTGCCGCCGCTCCTACCGGGCGTCGCACGCATGGTTACTGTAGGAGCGCCGGAAGGCGCGAACCAGGTTAGCGGATGCGCGTCGCTCAGGCGGTGCCGAGCGGGCGCTGGTGCGCGCCGGCCACGGGCACGCTGCGGCGCGCGGCGCCGTAGCGCACCAGGCCGAGGTCGTCATGGCGGATCGCCGGCTGGCGGCCGGTGACGAGGTCGGCGACCAGCGCGCCGGCGCCGCAGGACATCGTCCATCCCAGGGTGCCGTG
>JAPKHB010000086.1 GCA_026647295.1 Planctomycetota bacterium
ACTCCTCCCAGGGCTCGATCGCCGCCCGGGCGGCCTTGAGCCGGCCTACGACGCCTTGGGCCGCCTCCGGATCGTCCCAGAACCCGGGCGCGGCCATCCGCTCCTCGAGCCGGGCCCGCTCCGCCGCCCGCCGGACCAGGTCAAAGACGCCCCCGGAGGTCGGCGTAGCGCGCGCGCAGCGCCTCCAGGCGGCCTTGGATCTCTAGGGCGGGCTGGCTCATGCCCGAGACCCTACGCCCGGGAGGCCGGATTGCACGCTCGGTGAAGGGCCTCTACCCTCAGACGCAGTGCGTTGGCTCCTGGACCTTGCCCGGCTCGGCCGCTTGAGTGGTGCCTTGGTCGTACTGGGGACGACGGCGCTCTCGTTCGTTTCGTGCACGGCAGGAGAGGGCGACGCGCTGCGGCTCATGTACGCGGGGCACGAACTCCTCCTGGATCGCGCGGCGGCGCCCACCTCGGCGCTGGGCCCCGGGCCGGAGGGCATCGGCCAGTGGCTGCAGTGGAGCCTCTCGCCGGGGTCGAAGCCCGGTGAAGTCGAAGCACACGCCGCCTTCCAGGGAGCGGGGCCGCCGCGGGCGGACCGCGACGAAGGCCGCGGGGCGGCGAGCAGGACCCCGCCGGCGCTGGAGCGTCTGACCCGGCCCGGGGCCGGGGATGAAGCCGTGTTCGGCGCCGAGGCGCGGCACGTCCATCTGCTCTACGTGGCGACGACGGTCCTGGGCCTCCTGCTCCTGCTCCTGCCCCTGCGCCAGGTGGGGCTCCTGCTCGCCGGAGTGCTGGGACTGGGGGCCCTGGTGACCTTCCTGCACCTGTTCGCGGATCGGTTCGAAGCCCTCGGCTTCGCGATGCGCCTTGAGACGGGGGCCTTCCTCGCGCTGCTCGGCTTCGGCCTGGCGATCCTGGGTGGGGCGCTCCAACTCCTGTCCGCAGGGCCCCGCTCCACCCCGCCGGGGACCCATGCGGCCCCCCCCATGGCGGACGTCCGCCACCCGGAAAGCCCGGAAGATCGCGGTCGTGTGTCCCCTGGCCCAGGGCAGCCGGGGCCTTGATTCCGGTTCGGGGCAAGGAGTCGATCCACCGTGCTGGCCCGCCGCTGCCTGGATTCGATCGGCCGCCTGGGGGGTGCCTTGGTCCTGGTCGGAACGACGCTGCTGCACTTCATCTCCTGCGGGCCCGCGAACAGACCCGATGAGCGAATCCGTTTCAGGGGGCTCGACCTCCTGCTCGACCGCGCGCCCGACGTGTTGGCGGAGGCCGACCCCGACGGGCGGTGGCAGCGCCTGGCCGAGTGGGCGGTAAGGGTTGGCACCTACATTCCCGACCCGCGCGCGGAGGCGGAGCCTGAACGGGGACGGTTGCTACTGGACGAACGGGCAGCCCGGTTCGTAACGGATGGGGCGAGGCCACACCCGGCCTCGGCCCCCGACTCCACCCCCGCCGGGCCGCCGGCGCAGCAGCCCCTGGGTGGGGACGCCGGGGCCCCGGACACGGCCCTCGACCTGCCGCCACCCTTCGGCCCGGAGCATCGGTACACCCACCTCCTCTACCTGGCGGCCTTCGGGCTCGGCCTCGCGGTGCTCGCCGGGCCGGTGCGCGCCAGAGGCCGCGTCGCGCTGGCTGGCCTCGGGCTGGGGGCCCTCCTCTGGTTCCTGCGCCGATGCGCCGACCGGCTGGCGGCCCTGGGCCTGGGCATGGAACTACAGCCCGGTGCGGTGCTGGCGCTGCTGGGCTTCGGGCTCGCCGGCGTGGCGGGGGCTGCGCAGTGGGCCCTGGAGGGCGCCAGGCCCACCCCTCACGGCCCCCCCATGGCGGACGTCTGCCACCCGGAAAGCCCGGAAGATCGCGGGTTCCACCCCCCAGCCGGGCGCATCAAGGATCCTGACCCAGTCCAAGGGCGCAGGTGCCGGAGTGCCTGCCTCCCCCCCCATGGCGGACGTCTGCCACCCGGAGAGCCCGGAAGATCGCGGGGGACCGCCCCCCAGCCCGGGGCATCAAGGATCCTGACCCAGCCCAAGGGCGCAGGTGCCGGAGTGCCGGCGGCCCCCCCGTGGCGGACGTCTGCCACCGGGAGAGCCCGGAAGATCGCGGGGGGCCGCACCCCAGCCCGGGGCATCCAGGACCCTGACCCAGTCCCACGGCGCTGGTGCCGGAGTGCCTGCCTCCCCCCCCATGGCGGACGTCTGCCACCCGGAGAGCCCGGAAGATCGCGGGGTTCTCGTGCGTGCCCGTGGAGAGGAGCGACCGGATCCCGCGCTCCGGGCGCCCGCCGGGCGGGTGCCGCGGAGGCCCTCCTACACCCCCCCGCCTAGCGGAAGGCGTCCACGAAGCGGCCCCCGGTCGCCGCCGCGATGGCCTTGAGGAGCGGAAACACCTCTTCTCCGGCGCCGATGGTGTGGACCGGCACCCGGCGCTCCGAGAGCCGCGCCACGTTGCGGACCACGGCCTCCGGGGTGCGGTGGCGGCCGCGGTTCGGGGCCCCGTCGGAAAGCAGGAACACCGCGTCCAGGGCCTGGGGCGCCTCGACGGCCCAGCGCCCGCGCCCGGCCAGCCCGAAGGCCCGATCCACCGCGTCGAACAGGTTCGTGTACGAGGTCGGCTCGCGGGCGGCAAACCAGGCGATCGCCCGGGCCTTGTGGACGGGGTGGGCCCGGACCAGCCGGCCGGCCCAGGGGTAGACCCGTTCGTTGAATGCGACGATCTCGAAGGCGTGGCTGCTGGGCAGGTCGAGGAGCGCCCGGGTCAGTTCCGCGCGGGCCTCTTCGATGCCGTGGCCGTACATGCTCTGGCTCACGTCCAGGCAGAACACGACCCGGCTCCCGGGCCGGGGGATGGGTAGGCCGTAGTAGTGCGGGACGTGAGGGGCCGCGCCCGGCTCGTACCGCGAGGCGGGTCCGTCCGGCTCCTGGCCGCCCGGACCCGCCGCGTCGACCGCCGCGGGCGGATCGCCCGCACCGTCCGCGGCGTCCGCGGGCGACCCGCCGGACGCGGCGAGCGCGTGCCGCCAGGTCGCCCCGTCCATGGGCAGGCGCCGCCCCGTGAGCGCGACCAGCGCCTCATGGGCGGCGACCCGCACCCCAAGCCGCGGCGATTCGAGGAGTTCGAGCAGCGCCGCGCGCGCCTCCGGGCCGCCCTCCCCGTGCATCAGGGCCCGGGCCCGGGCGGCCCCCAGCAGCCAGTCCTGCGCCTCACCCGGCGCCGGCCGGTGCAGGACGATCGCGCACTCCACACCGCCCACGGCCCCCAGCGCCTCGAGCGCAAGCGCCCGGGCCAGGCGCCCGGTCCGCGGCGCGCCCACGCGCTCGAGCAACGCCCGGGCCAGCGCGGGCCGCTCGGCCGCCTCTCGCGCCTCATCGATCGCCGCGGCCCAGACGCGCTCGTCGGTCTCCGACTCCGGGTCAAGGCGCGCGAGCCAGCGCTCCAGGGCCGGCGCGGCCCCGCCCTCCCCCAACGCGCGCGGCCCGGGCAGCGCGAACAGCAGCAGGGCGGCCGCCAAGGCCCACGCCCCCCCGCGGCCGGCGCCGCCCCGCGCGGGCCAAGGCCCACCCCGGCCCCCCGGCGCTGCTTGCGGTGCCTGCATGTCCCTCCGAACGCCGGGGGCGCGGCCAGGTTCCACCCACGGGTATCGTACCGGCCCATGAGCGACCCCGGACCGGCCCAGGCGCCCCCCGCCCCCGCGCCCCGGCGGGGCAAGGTCGCGGTGCTGCTCGCCTTCCTCGGGGGCTTCGTCCTGCTCCTGGTCCTGTTCCGTGAGGTGCTCTTCCCCTTCCTGCTCGCGATCTACCTCGCCTACCTGGTCGAGCCCGTGGTCGCCTGGGTCACGCGCAGCCGCCTGCTCGGCCTCAAGTGGACGCGTGGTCCGGCGATCGTCTCGCTCTACCTGCTCGTCCTCGGCGGGCTCTCGGTGCTGGGCTGGCTGGGCTTCACGCGCCTGGCCCGCGCCATCCACGGCGCCTCCGGAAGCGTCGCCGCCGCCCTGAAGGAGACCGGCGAGCGCGTGGTGCTGCGCCCGCGCGACGGGCGCCCGCTCGCCCGCGCGGTCCACGTCCCCGAGGGCACGCGCGTGCGCTTTGGCTTCGGCGAGTTCCGGACCATGCACGACCTCACCCTCGACGCAGGCGCCGAGGAAGGCCGCGCGCTCCTGGAGGCCGTCCGGACCACCCCCGGCGTCGAGCCGCGCCCCGAGGAGGCCGGCGGGCTGGTGGACTGGGAGGCCCCCGTCGAACTCGAGGTGCGGCGCGGCCCGCCCTCCACGGGGCTCGAGATCCAACTCCAGCGCCACCTGATCGGCCCGGTCGTCGCCAACCTCTCCAAGGCCGGCGTCGAGGTGGACGGCGCGGGGCTGCGCGAGGCGCTCGAGCTCAAGGCCGAGGGCCTCAAGGCCACGCTGCCCGAGCGGCTCGGCCGGGGGACCCTCGCGCTGGCCGGCAAGGTCGCCTTGAGCGTGTACCTCTTCTTCCTGATCCTGATGCTCACCGCCTTCATCGTGATGGACCGAAAGGGCATCGCCGCCTTCTTCTCCAGCCTCCCCCCCCCGCGCTACCAGGGCGCCTACCGGGCGTTGGTGCGCACCGTGGACGACGGCCTCGCCGGGGTCATCCGCGGCCAGCTCATGATCTGCCTGGTCAACGGCGCGCTGACCTGGCTCGGGATGGTCGTGCTCGGGATCCCCTACGCCCTCCTGCTCGCGTCCGTGGCCGCGGTCTTGAGCCTGATTCCCATCTTCGGAACGATCGTCTCGTCGATCCCCATCGTGCTCGTGGGCCTCACCCAGGGCGTCGAGGTCGCGATCCTCGCCCTCGCCTGGATCGTGCTGATCCACCTGGTCGAGGCCAACGTGCTCAACCCCCTGATCATGGGCACGCACGCCGAGATGCACCCGGTCATCATCATCTTCGCGCTGCTGGCCGGCGAGCACTCCTTCGGGGTCTGGGGCGCCCTGCTCGCGGTCCCGACGGCCTCGATCCTCCAGTCCTGCTTCCGCTTCTACCTGCACGAGGTCGAGGGCCTGCCCAAGCCGCCGCGCAAGCCCCACGGCGAATGGCTGGGCCGCCTGTGGGCCCGCCTGCGCGGCCGCCCGGCGCCGGAGGCCCGTCCGTGACCTGGCTGGCCGCCTCGCTCTGGGACGTGGCCGGCATCGTGGCCGGCGTCGTACTCGCCCTCACCGGCGCCGCGCTCGCCATCCTGGGCGCCATGACCGCCGCCGAGGGCTACGCCCGGCGGGGCCTGGTCACGCTCACGGTGGGCGTCGGCGTGGCCGCCGCCGGCCTGTGGTGGATCGGCGTGCTCTGACGGGACCCGGCGGCGGGCCGCGCCGCACGCCCTTCCCCGCGCACGCCCTTCCCCGTACCCGCCCCTTCCCGGGCACGCCGATCCCCCGGCCCGCGCCTTGCCGCGCGCGCCCCCCTCACGGGTAGAGCAGGCGGATCAGCCGCGTGGAGCCGGCGGGGTCGTCCGGCCCGCCCATCACCAACACGGCCGGCCGGCCCGCTTCGAAGGCCGGGTCCGCCCGCAGCCGGGCGGCGATGGCCTCGGGGCGCCGCGCCCCCGCCGACCCGAGCCGCTCGGAGCGCACGCCCCAGGCCAGCGCGAGGCGGCGCACGGTCGCCGCATCCGGCACGAAGGCGCGGATCTGGGCCCGCGGCCGCTCCTTGCTCAAGCGCACGGCGCTCGCCCCGCTGCGCGTGTAGACGGCGATGGCGAAGGCGCCGGCGCGCGTCGCAAGTTCCACCGCGGCCCGCGCCACGTGCGCGTCGTCGCCCGCCGCCCCGGCCCCGGGCGGCACGGCGTGCCCGCCGGCGTAGGGTGCCAGGGGATCCTGCTCGGCTTCCCGCAGCAGGCCGTCCAGCGTGCGCACCACGCGCGCGGGGTCGCGGCCGACGGCGGTCTCGCCCGAGAGCATCACCGCGTCCACGCCTTCGAGCACGGCGTGGGCCACGTCGCTCACCTCCGCGCGCGTGGGCCGCGCGCGCTCGATCATCGACTCCAGCAACTCGGTGGCCAGGAGCACCGGCCGCCCCGCGCCGCCGGCCGCCCGCACGATCTCCCGCTGCAGCGCCGGCACCCGTTCGGGTCCGGCGTCCACGCCCAGGTCCCCCCGCGCAACCAGCGCCGCGTCGGCCTCGGCCAGGATCTCCGGCAGGCGCTCGCAGGCCTCGACCCGCTCGACCTTGGCCACGATGGGCACGTCCGGGCGCCCCGCGGCCCCCAGGGCGCGGCGCAGCGCCCGCACCTCGGCCCCGCGGCGCACGAAGGAGAGGGCGACCAGGTCGATCCCCGCCGCGAGCCCCGCAGCCAACAGGCGCCGATCGTGGGCCGTCGGCACGCGGCCCCCGAGCGCGCGCCCGGGCGCGTCCACCCCCTTGCCCGTGGCCAGGCGTCCGCCGCGGACCACGCGCCCGTCGAGCCGGCCCGCGCGCACCCGCCGCACCTCGACCTCGATGCGCCCGTCGTCCAGCAGCACGCGCGCCCCGGGCCCGAGCCCGGCCAGGGGCCCGAAGGGGCGCACCGGCACCTCGGCCGGCCCCGCCCCCCGCGCCCGGGCCACGAGCGCGACGACCGCGCCGGGGGCGAGCCAAAGGCCCGCGGGCTCGGCGAGGCGCCCGACCCGCAGCTTGGTGCCCGGCAGGTCGAGCAGGACGGCGGCCGCGACGCCCTCCCGGCGCGCGGCGTCCCGGATCCGGCGCACCCACCCGCCGACCTCCCCGACCGGCGTGTGCGCCCCGTTGATCCGCAGCCCGCCGGCCCCCGCCGCCAGGAGCCCGCCCAACGCCGCCACGGAAGCGCAAGCCGGGCCGACGGTGCAGAGGATGCGCGTGCGGGCCGACGCCATGGGCCGCGAAGTGTACCGGCGGCCCCGGCCGGCGCCTGACCACGCTTGCGGCGCCGCGGGGACAGTCCTCGCCTCCCGCCCGTGGGGGGGGTAACCTGACGGGCTTGGCCTCGGAATCCGGCCCCCATGCCCGCCCCCATCCGCAACGTCGCCGTCGTCGCCCACGTGGACCACGGCAAGACCACGCTCGTCGACCGCCTCCTCCTCACGGTGGGCGTGCTGGCGGAACTGCCTCCCGACCAGACGCTGGTCATGGACCGCAACGACCTCGAGCGCGAGCGCGGCATCACGATCTTCTCCAAGAGCTGCGCGCTCACCTACCGCGGGGTCAAGATCAACCTGATCGACACGCCCGGCCACGCCGACTTCGGCGGGCAGGTCGAGCGCGTCCTGCGCATGGCCGACGCCGTGCTGCTCCTCGTGGACGCCTACGAGGGCCCCCTGCCCCAGACGCGCTTCGTCCTGCGCAAGGCGCTCGAGGGCGGGCTGAAGCCCCTGGTGGTCATCAACAAGATGGACCGCCGCGACGCCCGCCCCGCCCAGGTGCTCGACCTGATCTACGACCTGTTCATCGAGTTGGGCGCCTCCGAGGGCGACCTCGAGTTCCCGGTCTACTACGCCGCCGGCCGCGAGGGTCGCTCGGGCACGCGGCCCGACGCATTGGAGCCCAACCTGCTCCCCCTGCTCGACGGCATCCTCGAGCACGTGCCGCCCCCCCGCGGCGATCCCGAGGCCACGCCCGCCCTCCCGGTCTGTGACGTCGAGGTCGACCGCTTCCTCGGGCGCATCGCCGTCGGGCGGCTCGAGGCGGGCCGCGTGCGCGAGGGCCAGACCCTGCTCGTCCTCGGCCCGGACGGAACGCGCAAGGGGGTGAAGCCCGCGCAGGTGTTCGTGTTCTCCGGCATGGCCCGCAGCCCGGCCCCCGAGGTCGAGGCCGGCGACGTGGTCGCGCTGGCGGGCCTGGAGACGGTCGAGATCGGCGACACGGTCACCGACCCCGAGGCCCCGGTAAAGCCCTGGAGCCTCAAGGTCGAGGCCCCGACCCTCGCGATGGAGTTCCGCGTCAACGACTCGCCGCGCGCCGGCGAGGACGGCCAGTTCGTCACCTCCCGCCACCTCAAGGCGCGCCTGGAGCGCGCCGCGCAGGAGGACGTGGCGCTCGAGGTGCTGCCCACGGCCGAGACCGACGTCTTCGAGGTCCGGGGGCGCGGCGTGCTGCACCTGGGCATCCTGATCGAGACCCTGCGCCGCGAAGGCTACGAGTTCGCGGTCGGCCGCCCGCAGGTGCTCCTGCGCCAGACCGAACGCGGGCTCGAGGAGCCCATCGAGGAGGTCCACGTCGAGGTGCCGCCCGCGGACGCGGGCACGGTGATCGAGATGCTCGGCCGCCGCAAGGGCGAGATGGTGCACATGGAGACGCAGGGCGACCTCACCTTCCTCGAGTTCGAGGCCCCCTCGCGCGGGCTGATCGGCCTGCGCACGCGCCTCTTGAGCGCGACGCGCGGCGAGGCGGTCCTGCACAGCGTGTTCAAGCGCTACGACCAGCACCGCGGCGAACTGCCCCGGCGCAAGACGGGCAGCCAGGTGAGCAGCGAGAGCGGGCAGGTCACCGCCTACGCCCTCAACGCGCTCAAGGACCGCGGCCCCTTCTTCGTGGACGCCGGCGAGACGGTCTACGAGGGCCAGATCACCGGCGAGCACCGCCGCGACGAGGACGTCCTCGTCAACCCCTGCCGGCGCAAGCACCTCACGAACATCCGGGCGGCGGGCAGCGACGAGAAGGCCGACTACCCGCCCCCCGTGCGCAAGGGCGTGGAGGAGAGCCTCGAGTTCCTCGTCGACGACGAACTCCTCGAGGTGACGCCCCTCAACCTCCGCCTGCGCAAGATGCTCCTCAAGGAGAGCGAGCGCCGCAAGGCGCTGCGCCAGCGCAAGCAGGCCGAAGCCAGCGCGTAGCGCGTCCCCGGCGCGGACCCGCGCGCCCGCCGGGGCGGCGCGCCGCCCCGAGCCGGCGCCCCGGGGCTAGCCCAGTTCGAGCATGCGCTTGTAGGTGCGCGGGATCTCGTCGGGGTCGTCGGTCATCAGCGTGTGGGAGAGCAGCCAGGGCGGAGCCCGCCCCGCCGCCACCATCACCTCGAACTGCTCGCGCAGCCGCTGCCAGTAGCGATCGCCGTCGTGGCGCCCGAAGAAGACGAGCGGCGACACCTCGATCACGCCGAGTTTCATGTCGGTGAGGGTGAGGCCGACCTCCTCGAGCGTGCCCACGCCGCCCATGAAGAAGAGGTGGAAGGACGCGATCTCGAACCAGCGCTGACGCGCCTGGCGGCTGCGCCCCTGGAAGGTCTGGTAGAACTCCGCCGTCTGGTTGGTCTCCTGGTCCACCGTCTCGATGAACGAGGCCCCGACCATGATCCCGAGCCGGTGCGCGATGTCCGTCGCCTGCTGCATCGCCCCGGGGCCGCCGCCGGTCAGGATGGCGAGATTGCCGCCGAAGAAGCGGTTGAGGTTCTCGACGAGTCGGCGCACCCGCTCGACCTGTTCGCCCGCGAGCGGGCGCGTGGATCCGTACACCGCCACCACCAGGCTGGTGCGGAAGCGCTCCACCTCGCCCGGCCGCACGAAGTAGCCGCGCAGGCCGCGGAACACGTGCGTCACGACGTGCTCGCGCTCGTCGTTGCACCAGAACACCTCCACGCCCAGACCCTCGTAGTCGGCGAGCCGGCCGTGGTCGCGCGACGACAGGAAGGGGCCGTGCTCGAAGGAGGCGCGCCGGAAGATCAGCCGCGCCACCTTGCCCTCCAGCGCGGCGGCGCAGATCTGCGTGTGCTCGACGAGGTTGGGGAAGTAGCCCAGGAGCAGCGTGGCGCGGGCCCCGGGCGACACGTCCCCGAGGACCCGCGTCCCGTGCGCCAGCGCCCGGGGCTGCTCGTACGCCTCGGCGACGCAACGCGCGCTCAGGTCCGCCCCCGGGCCCGGCTCGCTGCGTTCCGGCGGGCGGCACCACACGGCCCGTGGCGGGGCCCCGGCCAGGACGGCCTCCATGTCGTCCACCACGGCCACGAGGCGGTGCGAATAGCGCCGCTCCCGGCAGGGCTCCTCCAGGCGGTCGAAGAGGCCGGCGAGCGCGGCGTAGCCGGGTTCGGCCGCCGCCCGGGCCGCCGCGGCGGGCCCCTCCGCCTCCCGCGTCGGCGCGTCGGCCCCGATCGCCCACCAGCGCCGCGCCAGCGCCGGGGTCTCCACGCCGCGGTACAGCGACGCGGCCACGGAGGGGTTCACGATCCGCTGCCCCGTGTGGTTGAAGAACTCGAGGAACACGTTGGTCCCCCGCGTGGCGACGGGGTCCAGGACGACCGCGTCCAGGTGCTGGCCGAGCGGCCCGGCCTCGCTCTCCAACACCACGTAGTGCTCGTGCAGGAACATGGAGCAGGAGGTGATCACCCCGTCGCCGGGCGGCAGCACGATCCGGTCGACCGGCCGCCGCACCTGGATGCGGTTGAGCACGTCCTTGCCGTCCGAACGCGCCACGATGGTGGCCAGGGCCTCCGCCGTCAGCGGCTCGGCGAGCGCGTAGGTCCAGCCCTGGGGGCGGATCCGGAAGCGCCCCGCGTGGTCGATGGAGTAGGAGGCCGGGAGCTGGAGCGCGTTGTCCTGCACGGCCTGGTCGATCTGCTCGGCGGTGAGCCGGTGCTCCGGGGGGCAGAAGACGAGCCGGCCGACCGGCAGGCCCGGCAGCAGCACCCCCCCCAGCAGGGGCCCCACGCCGTAGGATCGCACCAGCGCGCGCACCTCCGCGGCCAGCACGAGCCGTGGTCCGTCCCAGGCGAGCGCGGACAGCGGGCGCACGTTGATGCCCAGCCGCGCGAGCCGCGAGCGCGCCGCGAAGACGAGGTCCCGCTCGCGCCCTTGCACCACGGGCGCAAGCGCGGCCGGAACCCGGAACCCGACCTCGATGCGGAAGGTGTCGGCGCCCACGGGCCGCACGGTGAGCAGTTCGCCGTCGGGGGTCTGGGGCGCGGCGTACATGGAAACCTCGGACGAGACCCCCCGGCCGGCCCGGCCGGGGCCCGGCTACCCTACGGGCCGGCGGCCCGCCTGACATGGCGTTTCAGGACCCGCCCGACGCTACCGGACGGTAGCGCAAGGGGCGCGCCCCGCGGGACAACCCGGAGGCGTGTTTCCAGCGGGACGGACGTCCTAAGTGCCTTCCAGGCCGCATGTTACACTCAACGGGCCGGCCGCGGAGCCCCGCCGGCCGCGCGTGTATCGTCCGGGCACCCCATGTGAGCGGGAAGGCTTTGAGGTGACCGGCGCGGTAGGCGGCGAGCAAGGGCTGACGGCGATGCGTCAAACAAAGCCCGATTTGATCCTGCTCGACCTGATGATGCCCGGCATAGACGGCTGGGAAGTGTACCGGCAAATGCGCGCTGATAAAGAATTGATGGACATCCCGGTGGTTATTGTGACCGCCAAGGCCCAAAGTATTGACAAGGTACTGGGTTTGCAGGTAGCCAAAGTAGCCGATTACATCACCAAACCTTTTGGCCCCAAAGACTTGATCAACAGCATCGCCAAGGTCTTTGCCAAACAAAAAGCAGGTTAATCAAGGTGATAACAATCTCGATTGTCA
>JAPKHB010000860.1 GCA_026647295.1 Planctomycetota bacterium
GCATGACCGCGCGCCTCGTGCGCGCCGTGTCGCATCCCCTCGTGCGCGTCCTCGGCCACCCGCTCGGCCGACGCCTGCTCGAGCGCGAGGCCTCGCAGTTCGACTGGGAGCCCGTCCTCGAGGCCGCCGCGAAGAACTTGGCCGCCACATACAACGCGGCCCCCGAGGGGTACTACGTGCGCGCCTCGATCGAGGAACTCCTCGAAGAGCGCCTCTACCGCGAGATCCGGCCCCTCCGCATCTACGAGGGCACGACCGAGATCCAGAAGCTCATCATCGCGAAGGGCCTCCTCGATCGCGCCGCCGCCGAGGAGCGCCCGTAACGTGTGGCGGCCGCCCGAGCGGATCCGCCACCCGCTCCCCGAGGAGCGCGCCCCGACCGCCGAGGAGGCCGCGCGCTCCCTCCTCTTCTCGCCGCTCCGCCTCGCCGCGGGCCTCGAGATCGAGGCGCGCACCGGGCTTGGGCAGCTTCTGCGTGGCGAGGCGGGCGAGGAGGGCGTCGAAGGAGAGGGACATCGTGATTTCGTGGGC
>JAPKHB010000861.1 GCA_026647295.1 Planctomycetota bacterium
CATCATGACTAAACGGTAAACGCCCATTAACAGCGCCACAATGCCGAACATCACCCGCATTTGAATCGGAATGTAGGCCGGCAAAACAGACAGGCTCGGGAACAGGAGCCCCAGGAAGATCAGGAACGCCAGCCCGAGCGTCACGACGACGACGGTGTAGGCCAGCAGGTCTGCAATTCTCAGCTTGGCCACGAGAATCACTTTCCCGCCAGCTTGAAGCGGAACGGAATGGAGATCCACACCGAGACCGGCCCGTTTTGCTGCAACGCCGGGGTAAACACCCACTGCGTGGCGGCATCGATGGCTGCTTGATTGAAAATCTCCGCGTCGCTCTTCTGCACCACCGCCTTGCGCACTTTGCCTTCTTTGTCAACCCAAACCTTCAGCCACACCGTGCCTTCCAAACCGGCCTTGCGGGCGATTTCCGGATAGGTCGGGCTGGGCTTTTTGATGGCAACCGGTTCCTTCTCGAACGGCACAAAGTCCGGCGGCGGGCCGTCCTCTTCAATTTTGATATCCTGCTCGAACAC
>JAPKHB010000862.1 GCA_026647295.1 Planctomycetota bacterium
AAAGCATCGCGCAGATGCTGGGCGTGGCCACTGCGCATCGCCGCGCGCAGGTGGAGGTGCGTGAACGGGTGAAGGAGTTGACCTGCTTGTATCGCATCGCGCAGGTGGCAGAGCGTACCGAAGAGCCGCTGAATCAGATCCTGCAGGCGGTGGTGGCGCTGCTGCCGCCGGCGTGGCTTTATCCCGAAATCGCAATGGCGCGTATCATCATCGGCGAGCAGATTTATGCCACGCCCGGGTTTCGCGACACGCCGCTGAAGCAGAGCGCGGATATTCACGTGCACGGTGTGCGGCGCGGCGCAGTGGAAGTGGTTTATGCCGAGCCGCGGTCGGAGCTTGACGAAGGTCCCTTCCTCAAAGAGGAGCGTGATCTGATCGAGGCGGTGGCCGGCGAACTGGAAATCATCATCGAGCGCGGCCAGGCGGCACAGGAACGCGCCAAGCTCGAAGAGCAGCTCCGCCACGCCGACCGGCTGGCGACCATCGGCCAACTTTCCGCCGGCGTGGCGCACGAGTTGAACGAGCCGCTG
>JAPKHB010000863.1 GCA_026647295.1 Planctomycetota bacterium
GTGGCGTTCACGCGCTCGCAGTAGACATGCCCACGCGTATCGTCCTTTGCGCGCGCGAGATGCATGCGCCGGCGTGGCTCGAAGCGCTGCGCGCCGCGCTGCCCGACGCCGATCTGTGGTGGCGCGATGCGGCCAAGCTCGACGCCGATCCGCTCGCGCCGCAGGCCGACATCGCGATCGTCTGGCGGCCGCCGCCGTCACTGTTCGAAGAGCAGCGGCGGCTGCGCGCGGTCTTCAACCTCGGCGCCGGCGTCGACGCGCTGCTCGCGATGCCGGCGTTCCCGCGCGACGCGCTGCTGGTGCGGCTGGAGGACGCCGGCATGGCCGACGCGCTCGCCGAGTACGTGCTGGCCGCGGTGCTGCGCGTCTATCGCGGCTTCGACCGCTACGCGATCCGGCAGCGCGACGCGCGCTGGCAGGCCGAGGTGCTGCGGCCGAGGTCGAACTTCACGGTCGGCGTGCTGGGGCTCGGCGTGATCGGAACCGCGATCGCACGCGCGCTCGCGGCGCACGGGTTCGCGGTGCGCGGC
>JAPKHB010000864.1 GCA_026647295.1 Planctomycetota bacterium
GGCATCAGAACGTTGGAAAACTCACCCCATAACGCCTCAATCTGCGACTCAAAGAGAATCGATCCATCAAACTCCAGCAATCGCATGTGGAAGGGCGAGCCGCTGATTCCGCCGGCAGAATTGCCATCGCCCCACACCAAACGGCTGGCCAAGTGGCCGCCCCACGCGATCACCACCGTTGAGCTGGTGGCCGTGAAATCGATGGAAATGCTGCTGGCCGACTGCGCCGCAGTCAGACTGCCTTGATTCACATAGGAAAGGCTGGAAATCGAACCATTCCAAATCGTCATATTGCGCTCGCCGGCCGGCAGCGCATTGAAGTCCGCGGTCGGCTGCCCGGCCACGGGCGAACCCGCTGAGCTGGGTGCCGGGATGGCGAAAGTGCTCGGGCCGCCGAAGGGCCCGGTCAATCCGTTCAACGGATTGACCACTTCTTGCGCGTGCGGTGGGGAGAAATTATGTGGCTGCAGCCGGTCATAATGCGTAATGTAGTCGATGGCATGCGCGCCGCCGTTCTTGATGTCCCACTC
>JAPKHB010000865.1 GCA_026647295.1 Planctomycetota bacterium
GGCGTCGTGCTCGGCACGCCGTCGTACATGGCGCCCGAGCAGCTCGACGGCGGCGGCGTCATGGATCCGCGCGTCGACGTGTTCGCGCTCGGCGTCGTGATGTACCAGATGGTCACCGGCATCCTGCCGTTCTCGGGCGCCGACACCGAGCAGCTGCTCGTCGAGCAGCAGTTCTGCGCGCCGACCCCCGCCGGCTCGCTCGCGCCGGCCTCCGCGGGCGCGGCCTCTTCGCCCCGCGCCGGCCCCGCGTCGCTCTCCTCCGCGGCGGTCTCCTCCGCGTCGCTCTCCTCCGTCGGCTCCGCGACGCCGGCCTCGTACTCGGGAGCGGCCTCGCCCTGCTCGGGCGCGGTCTCCTCCTCCTGCGCGCCCGCGCCCGCGGCGACGGCCAGCGCCCCGAGCAGCACGAGCAGAGGCGCCGCGCGCCTCATGGCTGCGGCACCTCCGCGCGCTCCGGCCGCTCGAGCCCCACCACCGTCATCGCCTCGGGTCCGAGCGCGTAGAGGTGCACGCGCGCGGGCCCGGTCGTCTCG
>JAPKHB010000866.1 GCA_026647295.1 Planctomycetota bacterium
GTGGTCCCGACGCTATCACGGCGCGGCCGCCTCCTCGAACCGGCGGGCGGCCTCCCGGAGGCAGCAGGCGGGCGCGGGGGCCGGCGGCGGCCGGCGGGCCGCGCTCAGGCGCTCTCCGCGGCCGGCGGCTACCTCCGGCGCAACCCTGGCGAGCTCTCGCGGGCCGTCCGCAACCTGATCGGGCTGCGCGCGGGCCTCCCGGTGGACGCGCTGCGCTGGCTGATGGAGCAGGCGGCCAAGGGCGGCAAGATCGAGGATCCGGTGATCACCGAGGTCCCGCCGGGGCTGCGGGTCACCGCGAACGTGGACCTCATGAAGACGCCGGTGCGCGCCTCGGCCGTCGTCTTCATCGATCGCGTGCGCATCGACCCCGATCAGATCCGCCTCGACGTGCGCCTCGAGGAGATTTGGATGGAGGTGATCGGCGACTCGCACACGCCGGTGGCGGCCCTCCTGCGCTCGGGCGCGCTCGACCTGAGCAAGCCGGGCGAGCTGGCCAAGTACATGGATCTGCCGCCGGTGATCGTGGA
>JAPKHB010000867.1 GCA_026647295.1 Planctomycetota bacterium
GGCGTGCGATCCGCGTCGGCAGGTTGAACAGCGCCTTGGCGATGCGGCAGGCGCACAGGTTGGTCTGGTCGGACTGGGTGACCGCGATGAGCAGGTCGGCGTCATCGGCGCCGGCCTCGCGCAGCACCCGCGGCGAGGCGCCGTTGCCGCATACGGTGCGGATCTCGAGGCGCTCGCGCAGCGCGGCGAGCGAGTCGCGCACGAGGGCGAGCGGGTGGGCGGCACGGCCTGAGCCGATGCCGACGGTCGTGCGGTCGGTCGGCAGCGCATCGAGGTCGAGGGCGGTGCCCGCGCGGCGTGCGACCGCTCGATGGCGCGCCGCGCACGCCGATGCTCGGGCAGGCTGCTCCGATGGGCGTACACGAGCAGGTTCGTGTCGACTGCGATCACGGGTTGCGCCGGAGCCACTCGTGCATCTGCTCCCGATTCGCCACGTCCAGACCCGGCGCCAGCGCACCCTTCACCGTCACCCAGCGGATACGCGGACGGGCCTGGCGTTTGGTCGCGGGGACTTTCCGTCCGCTTCCCG
>JAPKHB010000868.1 GCA_026647295.1 Planctomycetota bacterium
AAGGTGGCGTTGATCACGGGCGGCGCGAGCGGGATCGGGCGCGAGGCGGTGCGGCCCTTCGCCGCCGAGGGCGCGCGCGTCGAGCGCGCCCGCGACGAGGCGGAGCGCGAGCGCTTCTGGCGGCTGCGATTCGACGAGCGCCAGTTTGAAGCCGTTTTCCGATGGGGTGAGATCGAGCGCAGGTCCTGGGCGGTCGCGCAGGGCGGCGCACGGCGGGTCGTGCTCGCTGACCTCTCGAAGAACGTCCACGCGTTCGTCCGCGGGGCGCTGCGTGCCGGTCTGGAGATTCTGGCTATCGCGGACGATGCGCTGAGCGGCGGCGGCCGCGCGGGTGACGGTCTGCGCGGAGACGTCCGCCGCTACCGCGGCATCCCGGTGCTGAAGTGCGCCGACGCGCTGGCTCTTGCGCCCGATGTCGTGGTCGTCAGCAACACGTCCTACGTCCACGCTCAACGCCGCTCGCAGTGGCTGCGCGGCGTGACGAAACGCCCCGTGCTGAACTGGTTCGCTCCGCCGTCCTTGCAGACGA
>JAPKHB010000869.1 GCA_026647295.1 Planctomycetota bacterium
GCTGAAGTCATCCGGCTCGAAAACCGGCGGGTGGCAGCGCGTGAATTGGTCAAGTTCGTGATGCATCCGCAGGAGGAAGTGCGCAAGCGCGCCGCGATTGCCCTGGGCCGTTCGCAGGATCCCGATGCCGTGCCGGCGCTGGTGGAGTTGCTGCGTTCGGGAAATCCGGCCGTCCGGGTGGAAGCTGCCTTTGCGCTCGGCCAACTGGCGCAGGCCAACACCGCGAGCGTGGTACTGGCCTTTCTAACCAACGAAAAAGACCTGGAAGTTCGCCTGCATCTGCTCGAAGCGCTCGGCAAGATTGCCAGCGATTCCTCCATCAGCCGCATCGATTCGACCCTGCAGCAGTTGCTGCAAGATGACATTCCCATCATGCGCGCCGAGGCAGCGCTCACCATCGGCCGGCTGGCGCACCGCCGTTTTTCACGGCCGGGCTGGGGCGCCAAGCTGACCGCCCTGGCGGCGCTCGGGCCGCATTGCCTGCCCGACGACCGCCCGCGCCTTCTGCGCCTGGCCGACGACGAGGCC
>JAPKHB010000087.1 GCA_026647295.1 Planctomycetota bacterium
GCTCGAGGGCGCGCCCCCGTGGCAGCGCACCGATCCGCTCGGCCTCGCCGCCGCGATCCTCACCGAGGAGCCGCCGCCGATGAAGGCCCCCGACGTGCCCGCGAAGGCGCGCGCCGTCGTGCTCCGCGCGCTCTCCAAGGCGCCCCCCGAGCGCTTCGGCACGATGGACGACATCGTCGCCCTGCTCGCCCCGCTCGCCGGCGCCGCCGCCTCCGCGCCCTCGCCCGCGCCCGCGAGATCACGAAGCAGGGCGCCGCCATCGACGACCACCAGGTGCTGGTGGAGCGCATCGCCTACGCGGCCACCGAGGCCCGCGCGGCCCGCGCGGTCGTGGCGCGTGACGCCTGCCCCGGCTGCTGGAGCCCCTGCGAGGCCTTCCCGACCATCGTCGCGGGCGCCCCCGCAAGCCTCGGGCCCCGGGGGGAAGCCTGACGGTTGGGCGGGGCCCCGCTACGCGGGGTCGGGGGGCGGCTTGAGGTCCACGAGGTAGGGGCCGAGCACCAGGGCGTCCAGGCCCATGGCCCGGGCTGCCGCCAGCGCCTCCCCGGCGCGATCCACGATCGGCTCCCCGGGGCGGTTGAGGCTCGTGTTGAGCAGCACCTCGGGTTCGCCGAGCGCCCCCAGCGCGTCCAGGACGAGGGGCAGCAGGTCGTCGTCGCCGGGGGCGACGGTCTGCACGCGGGCCGTCCCGTCGGCGTGCACCACGCCCGGCACGCGCGCGCGCGCCTCCTCGGTCGCCTCGTAGGTGAGGATCATCCACGGCGAGTCCAGGTCGGGCGGGTGGCCCTGCGGCCGGAACCAGCGGGTGTCGCCGCGGCGCACCACCGGGGCGAGCGGCCGCCAGGCCTCGCGGCCCTTGCGCCGGTTCACCTCGTCGCGGCGCGCCGTCGAGACCGGGTGGGCCAGGACGCTGCGCCGGCCGAGCGCGCGCGGCCCGAACTCCGCGCGCCCGCGCGCGACTCCGATCACCTGGCCGCGCACAAGGCGCGCGGCCAGCGCCCGCGCGAGGTCGGCGGGCTCGCGCGCGGGACCGGCCCCGGCGCCGAGCGCCGCGCGGGCCTCGGCCGCCCCGATCGCCCGGCCGAGCGCGAGCGTGCGCAGGGGCGCCGGCGGCGCACCCAACCGCCGGCTCACCTCGGCCGCCGCGCCCCAGGCGGCCCCGGCGTCGCCCGCCACGGGGAAGGGCCGGACCGGGACGGGCAGCGCGCGCGCCAGCGCCCCGTTGAGCGCGCAGTTGAGGAAGAGCCCGCCCGCCAGCCCGACCTCGTGCGCCTCCGTGCGCGCGAGCGCGGCCTCGAGCGCCGTCCGCGCCACGTCGAAGACCGCGTCCTGGAGGCCGCGCGCGGCGTCGGCGTCGCCCGGCCGCAGCGGCTCCCCCGGGTCGCGCGGCGGGCCGAGCGCGGCCTGCAGGCCCGCGCCGTAGAGCCGGGCCTCGCCCCAGGGGTACCCGAAGGCGTCCAGGCGCACGCGCAGCAGGCGGCGCGGGTGCGGCCGCAGCCAGGCGCGGACGGCCCGGGCGGCGGGCGCCGCCGGATCCCCGTAGGCCGCCAGGCCCATCGTCTTGCCCTCGTCGCCCTCGGGTCGAAACCCCAGCCAGGCCGTGAGCGCCGCGTAGACCTTGCCCGCGCTGTGCGGGTACGCGGCGCGCGCGCCGCACGCGAGGCGCCCGGCCCTGACGTGCCACAGCGCGGCCGTGGTCCACTCGCCCATGCCGTCGGCGGTGAGGACGAGCGCGTCGTCCGCGCCGAGGACCAGGCGCGCGGAGGCCGCGTGGGCGCGGTGGTGGGCGATGCGCACCAGCGGCGCGCGGATGCCGTGCGCGGCCAGCGCCCGGGCGAGGCCGCGGTGCGCGCGCAGGTACGCCCGCCGGTCCGGAAGGTCGCGGTCGGGTCGCTCGCGCAGGAAGGCCAGGCTGCGCGGCAGGTGGCGCGCGACGTACAGCGCCTTCCGCACGCGCGCCATCCCCCGGGCCCAGGGCACGGCGACCCGGTCGAGGTCCCGCGGCCCGAGGCCGGCGTGCTCCAGGGCGGCGGCGATGGCGCCGGCCGGGAAGGCGGCGCTGTGCCGCACGCGGTCGAAGCGCTCCTCGGAGGCGGCGAACACGACCTCGCCGTCGCACAACAGGACCGCGGCCGCGTCGTGCCCGTAGGCGTTCAGTCCAAGGACCCGCAAGCCGCCTCCCGCGTCCGCCGCGCCCCCCGCGACGCGGGCGCCCGCCCGCGGCGCCCCGGGTCCGTCCCGGCGCCGGCGTGCGGGGCGCCCGGCCGCCGGGCGTGCTTCCCGGCGCCGCCCGCGTGGCGTATCGTACGCGCCGGATCCCCTGCCGCGGAGGCGCGCCCTGCCCATGCCCCAGCCCGCCGAAGTGCCGCTCGCGGGCCGTCCCCGCCCGGCCCCGTCCCGATCGCCGGGCCCCGCCGCACGCCGGCCGCCGGCCCGGCGGGCGTAGGCCCCGCGGGCGCCGCCATGGGCGAACGCCTCCCCTCCGCCGTGTTCCTGCGCGTGCCCTCGGACCTGATCTACGTGCGTCCCGTGCGCAAGATGGTCGAGGCGCTGCTGCTCGGGCAGGGCTGGAACGAGGAGCAGATCGAGGATGCCGCCCTCCTGGCGACGGAGGCGGTGCAGAACGCCATCGAACACGGCTCGCGCCGGGACGGACGCGAGTTCGTGGAACTGTGCGTGCGGGTCGAGGAGGCGGCGGTGGACCTGGAGTGCGTGGACCCCGGGACCGGCGACGACCCGCGCGAGGCGCTGGAGCGGGATCCGTCCCAACCGGTGCCGATGGACCAGCCCCGCGGACGCGGGCTGTTCCTGATGTACCGCATCGCCACCCGCATGGACCGGCGCCTTGCGCCCTCGGGCGGCCTGTGCCTGCGCGTGCGCCTGGAACTGGGCCCGCCGTGAGCGCGGGCCCCTGGGACATCCTGACCGGCGACGCCGAGCGGGACCGGCGCAACGTGAGCATCCTCATGGAGAGCGTCGAGGCGCTGTACGGCACCGAGGATCCGGGCGCGCTGCTCGAGCGCGCGCTGGACCGCGCGATCACGGTGATGGGGGCCGAGCGCGGCTTCCTGCTCCTCGAGCAGCCGGGTGCGGGCCTCGAGGTGGTGGTGGCGCGGGACCGCGCCGGCCGGCCGCTCCCGCTCGGGGAGCGGATCAGTCGCACCGTCGTCGAGCAGGTGTGGCGCACGGGCGAGCCCTCGCTCACGATGGACACCGCGCACCCCGCGACGCACTCCTTGAGCGAGTCGATCCTCGCGCTGCGGCTCCTGTCGCTGATGGCCGTCCCGCTGCGCGCGCGCGCCCGGCGGCTCGGGGTCCTCTACGTGGATTCGACCGCCCGCGCGCGGGAGTTCACCAAGGGCGACCTCGCGGTGTTCAAGGCGCTCGGCGGGATCATCGGGCTCTCGGTGGAGGGCGCCCGCCTGATGGAGGAGCGCGCGGAGAAGGAACGGCTGCTGCGGGAGCGCCAGGTGGCCCGGCAGGTGCAGCAGGGCCTGCTGCCCAAGGCGCTGCCCGTGCTCGAGGGCTTCGACCTCGCCGCGCTCGGCCGCCCGTGCGACGAGACCTCGGGCGACTACTACGACGTCATCCCGCTGGCCGAGGGGCGGCTGGCGCTGGCGGTCGGCGACGTGAGCGGGCACGGCCTGGGCCCCGCGCTCCTCATGGCGAGCACGCGGGCCCTCCTCCACGTGCTGCTCCGGGTGCAGCCCGACCTCGTGCGCGTCATGACGGAACTGAACGAGCAACTCGCCCGCGACATGCCCGACAACGCCTTCGTCTCGCTGTTCGTGGCGCGGCTGGACCCGGCGGCGGCGGTGCTCGAGTACGTGAGCGCCGGGCACAACCCGCCGCTCCTCGCCCGCGCCGACGGCCGGATCGAGGAACTGCCGCGCACCGGGGCCGTCCTGGGCGTGACCACCGCGCTGGGCTTCGAGGCGAGCGCGGCCTGGCGGCTCGCGCCCGGCGACGCCCTGATGCTCTACACCGACGGCCTGTACGAGGCCCAGGACGCCGCGGGCCGGATGTACGGCGAGGAGCGCCTCAAGGCCTCCCTCAAGCGCCACGCGGACGGCGCCCGCAGCGCCGGCGAGGTGCTCGACGGCGTGGTGGGCGACCTGCTCGCCCACACGCAGGAGGTGCCGCTGGCCGACGACCTGACCTGCCTCGTCCTGCTGGCCCGGCCCTGATCGGGCCCGGGCGCGCCCCGCGCCGCGGGCCACCGGGCGGACCCGCGGGGCCGTCCCTTCCGGGACCGTGGCCGGCGGCGGGGCCGGTAGACTGGGCCGGATGGTCGCGCGCCCCCCCCTTCGCCCCGCGTCCGGGACCGTGCTGCTCGCCCTGCTGCTCGCGCTGGGCGGCGCGGGCTGCGGAGACGAGGCGACGCCGGGCCGCGGCCCGGCCGGGGACGCCTCCCCGGCCCCGGCGCCCGACGCCGCCGCGCCGCCCCCGGACTCGGCCCTGGCCGACGCGGACCTACGCGAGTTCTTCGCGCGGCGCCCGGTGATCTCGCTGCTCCTTTGCGGCGGGCAGCGCGGCAAGCTCAAGCCCTGCGGCTGCTCCGAACCCCAACTCGGGGGCCTGGCCCGCCTGGCCTTCCTGTGGGACCTCCTGCGCCAGCGCGCGGCGCACGGCCGGGGCCTGGCCAGCGCGCTCTCCCTCGGCTGGACGCTCAAGGGCAACCGCGAGGCGCAGGAGGAGGCCAAGGCGGACTACGTGCGCGCAGTCTACGAGGCGTTGGGCTTCGCGGGACTGCTGCTCGGCGACACCGACCTGCTCGTGGACGCCTACACGCAGCCGCGCGGCGCGGGGGACGGACCGCTCGGGGGGCTCGAGGCGCCGCGTCCGCCGGTGAACTGCCGGCTCCCGGCCCACAACCCCGCGGCCGACACGCCCGCGCTGCTCGAACTCCAGTTGCGCACGTTGCGGGTGCGCGCCTACTCCTTCGTCGAACCGGTCCAGGCCGAGGCGCTCAAGGAAGCGGGGTCCCTCGAGGGCGTGACCTCGCCCAACGGGGCGTTCGGGGGCCTCACGCCCCGCGCCGACGCGCTGTGGCTGGTCTCGTGCTGGCAGCCGCAGCCGTCGACGCTCGCGGCGCTCACGCACGAACTGGAGCGCCTCGGGCCGGCGATCCTGGTCGTGCTGGGCGACGCCGGGGGCGCGGCCCGGGTGGACCGGCAACCCCTCGGACCCGGGCGGGCGCCGCTCGTGATCGGCCTCTCCGAGCTGGGCAAGGCCGCCGGCGTCCTGGACCTTGAGGAGGACAAGGACGGGTCGGGCTGGTTGGCGAGTTGGCGCCGCATCGACCTGGACCCGGGCATGGACGCGGGGGGCACGCCCGGCGTCGCGCAGGTGGAGGAACTGGACGCCCTGTACCGCCGGGTGGTGCGCGAGCGGGGCTACCTCGTGGACTTCCCGCGCTATCGCGACGGGGACGTTCGCTTCGTGGGCTCCTCGGCCTGCGCCCAGTGCCACGCCGCGATCTACCGCGAGTGGAAGCAGACGCCCCACGGGCAGGCGCTGCCCACGCTGCGCGAGCGCAACTACCACTGGGACCCGGAGTGCATCCGCTGCCACGTGGTGGGCTGGGAGCGGACGACGGACGACGGCTGGTACGTGCGGGACAGCTCGTTCCGGGACCCCGAGCGCACGCCCTTCCTGGGCGGCGTCGGCTGCGAGAACTGCCACGGCCCGGGGTCCGCCCACGTGGCGGACCCCTGGGACCGGGCGCTGTTCGGGCCCGAGGGGCCCAACCGCCGCGCGCCCTCCCGGAACGCGTGCCAGCGGTGCCACGACGCGGAGAACAGCGTCCACTTCGCCGCGCGCGCCGACTGGTACATGGACCAGGTGGACCACTCAAGCGTGCCGCGGGACCGGCGCACGGTGCTGCCCGAGGGCGCCCCGCCCGGCCCCGACGCGCGCTAGCCCGCCGGGGTCCGGGCGCCGCGGGGCCGCCCCCGGCTGACCATCAGGTTGCCACCCGCCCGCCGCCTCGCCGCCGGACCTGCACCGATGCCGCGACCCGGGGGCCGCCCGCCCGGGCGGTACCATGCGCGCCATGGAACACGACGCGCCGCCCTCCGCCCGGGTCTCCCCGCCGTTGTGGCTCTGGGCGCTCGCCGTGGTCTGCTTCGCCGGCATCGGTGCGGTGGGGGTCCTGGCCTTTCGCGGCGCGGAGGACGAGGAGGTCGTCCCCCGGCGCAGGCCCGGCCTGGGGGACCTGTACGGCGGCCTCTCGCCCGCGGCGCCTGCCGGCGATCCGTGCAGCGCCGCCGACCCGGAGCGGCCGGCGCGCCTCGAGTTCGACCTTCCGGGCGGCCGGATCGACTTCGGCGCCGTGCGCCAGGACCAGGACGTGGAACGGCGGGTCGCCTTCCGCAACGCCGGCCAGGGGCCGTTGTGCATCACCCGCGTGGACACCGGCTGCGGCTGCATCCAGGCCCGGCTGACGGGCGAGGCGCGCCGTTTCGAGCCGGGCGAGGGCGGGGAACTGCTCGTCGTGCTCGCCCCGGAGGGCCGGGTGGGGGAGGTGCGCAAGGAGATCCGCCTCACGACGAACGACTTCGCCTCGCCCCTCCAGACCCTCGCCGTGCGGGCCGAGATCAGCCTGGGCGTGATGGTGCAGCCGCGCTACCTGCAGTTTGGCTACCACCCCGTGCGTTCGCCGGCCGAGGCGCGCCTCCTGCTCACCTCGCCGGCCGAGGATCCGGAGTGGACCGTGACCGAGGTGGCGGGTTCGCGCCTCCTGCCCGACGGCCAGCGGGTCCCCTACGAGTTCGAGGTCGTGCCGGAACAGGACGCGCGCCAGCGCCGGCTCTCGCTCGTGGTGCGCATGCCGGGCCTCGAGCAGGTCGGGCCCTTCCACGATCTGGTTCTCGTCCGGACCACGCACCCCGACCGCCCGTTGATCCAGGTGGCCAGCCGCCTCCAGGTCGTGCAGCGCATCCTCTCGCAGCGCCAGCGCATCTCGTTGGGCTGGGTCGGCGCGGGGACACAGCGGCCGCCCCAGCGGGTCTATCTGCGCCCCGGCGCCCCGGAGATCCGCTTCCAGGTGCTCTCGGCGGAGGTGCGCCCCGGGGACGGGGAGGGGCGCGACGAGGGCCCGAGCGGCTTTGGCTGCGCCTTCGGCGAAGACGCCAAGGGCTGGTGGGTCGACGTGTACTACGACGGGCGCGTGACGGAGCCCGGACAGTTGGAGGGGCAGTTGGTGGTGCGCACCAGCGACGCCGAGCAGCCCGAGGTGCGCCTGCCGGTGAGCGCGACCGTCCAGGAACGCTAGCGATCGCGGGTACCCGTTCAGCCCCTTCGACCTCGGGCGGCACGTCCGGCGCGGGAACCCTCCCTCCGATTGCGGGATCCGGCCCCGTTCCCAGGCCATCGGCGCGCCCTCCCGGTGCGCCGTACGCCCGTACTTCCGACCCCTGAACGGATACGATCGCGGGCATGCGTTCAGGCGTAGGGGGTAGGCAAGTTCGGCTCGCTGGATGCTCGGCCATGGCCGACGCTCGCCGCAGGCGACGAGGGGCCGAGTTGGCGAGGCCCCGAGAGGAGGCCCTTGCCGTGTCGTCGTAGCGTGGCTCCTGCCACGCGTCGTCCTCCACGGCTTCGCGGCGCCTTCGCCCCAGCGACCCGGTCGCGTGCGAGCGAGCCGGAAACCGGCGTTCGGCCATGGGGCTCCTGGGGGCGGGTCCGTAGGCGAATCGGGGGGGCTCGACGGGTACGAACGCGGAGCCGACCTCCGGACCGCGCCCCCCTTCGCACCGCTCGAATGATGCACCGGAGCCTGGCTCCGTACGGTCAATCCCGGGCTTGGTACCCCTCCCGGCGGGGGCACGATGGACCGGGCCCGGGCGGCCCCGGGTACGGAGGCGTGCCATGTGCGGGATCATCGGCTACACCGGGCGCTCGCAGGCGCTGCCCGTGCTGATCCAGGGCATCCGCCTCTTGAGCTACCGGGGCTACGACTCCGCCGGCGTGAGCGTGTGGCGGGACGGCGAACTGCGCGTGCGCAAGGACAAGGGGCGCATCGAGGAACTGGCGCCGCGTTGGGACCCGGAGGAACTGGCCGGGACGACGGGAGTCGGCCACACGCGTTGGGCGACCCACGGCGCGCCGAGCCAGCCCAACGCCCATCCGCAGGCCGGCGGCGCGGGCGAGGTGGCGCTGGTGCACAACGGGATCGTCGAGAACGACCTCGCGTTGCGCGAGGAACTCGAGGCCGAGGGCGTGCGCTTCTCCTCCGAGACCGACACCGAGGTGCTCGCCCACCTGTACGCGCGGGCGTTCCGGGGGGACCCCGTGGCGGCCGCGCGCGAACTCCTGCGGCGCGGGCGCGGCGCCTTCGCCGTCGCCGTCCAGCACCGCTCCCTGCCCGACACCCTCGTGGCCGTGCGCCGGGGTTCGCCCCTGCTGGTCGGCCTGGGCGTGCGCGAGAACCTGGTGGCCAGCGACCTGCGCGCGCTGGTCGGCCGGGCCGACCGCGTGCTGGTGCTGGGCGAAGACGAGATCGCGGTCGTGCGCCCGGAGTCGGTCGAGGTCTACGACGCCGCGGGGCGCGCGCTCGAGCCCACGGCGCGCCCCATGGCCGGCATCGAGCAGGACCTGGGCAAGGGCGGCCATGCGCACTACATGCTCAAGGAGATGCACGAGCAGCCCGAGCGCCTGTACGAGTTGCTCGCCGGGCGCCTGGACCTGGCGCGCGGCCGGCTGCGGCTGGACGACCTGCCGCTCTCGGACCGCGAGTGGCGGGGGCTCTCCCGCGTGGATCTGGTGGGCTGCGGCACGGCGTACCACGCCTGCTGGTACGGCGCGCGCTTCCTCGAGGTGGCGGCCGGGATGCCGGCCCGGGCGGTGATGGCCCACGAGTACGAGCGCGGGTCGGTGCCCCTGGGCCCGGACGTCCTCGTGGTCGCGGTCTCGCAGTCCGGCGAGACGATGGACACCAAGCTCGCGGTGGAGGCGGCGCGGGCGGGCCAGGCCCGCACGCTGGGCGTGCTCAACCAGCGCGAGAGCGTCATCGGCCGGCTCGTGGAGGGCGTGTTCGACATGCACGCGGGGCTGGAGGTCGGCGTCGCCAGCACGAAGGCCTACACCTCGATGCTGGCGGCGTTGCTGATCCTGGGCCTTAGGGCGTGCGGCGCGCGGCAGCCCGACGCCGGCCGGATGACCGAGTTGGCCGACGCCCTGCGCGCGCTGCCCGACCACGTGCGCACGGCGCTCGCGCGCGGCGCGGAGGCGCAGGCCGTCGCCCGCGACATCCATCGGGCCTCCACGATGCTCTACCTCGGCCGCGGGCTGGACGCGCCCACGGCGCTCGAGGGCGCGCTCAAGATGAAGGAGATCTCCTACATCCACGCGGAGGGCTACCCGGCCGGCGAGATGAAGCACGGGCCCATCGCGCTGGTGTCCAAGGAGGTCCCGGTCGTCGCGCTGGCCACGCAGGGGCCCTGGCGCGACCGGATGCTCGCCAACGTGCGCGAGGTGCGCGCGCGCGACGGCGAGGTGATCCTCGTGGCCAACGACGGGGACGCCGAGGCCGGGCGGCTCGCGGACTTCGTGCTGCGCGTGCCCGCGACGCACCCCTGGGTCGCGCCGCTGCTCAACGTGGTCCCGCTCCAACTCCTCGCGTACGAGACGGCCAAGCGCCGCGGCTGCGACATCGACCAGCCGCGCAACCTGGCCAAGACGGTGACGGTCCAATGACCCCCCGACGGCAACCTATGCACGGAGACCCCGCCGCGATGTGCGCCCCCCGGCCGACGCTGACGACCCGCGCCCGGCTCCCCGGGTGCGCCAGCGCGTGGCGGGCGCTCCCGCTGCTCGTAGCGGCGTTGCTCGCCGGCGCGTGCCAGGCGCGCCTTGGACCCCGCGTCCCGCCCGGCGTGATCGAGGCCGAGCCGGACCTTCCGCCCACCCTGCTCCCCGGCCCCGGCGCCCCGCCGCAGGCCCGGCCCGACCCCGGCGCGTCCGGGACGGACGCCGCCGGGGAGGGCACGCCGGAACCCGGGCGGGCGCCGGACCCGCTCGACCCCCTCGCCGAGGCACCCCCCGCGGCCCCGCGGCCTCCTCCGCCGCACTGGGACCCGACCCGCGACCGGGTCGTCAGGCAGGGAGGCACCCCCGCTCCGGAGTCCCCGTCCCGGTCGCCTGCGGGCGGGCCGGTAGAATCGCCCCAGGGCGCCCCTCCGGGCGCGCCTTCGCCCGGGTCGGAGCCTTCCGCTCCGGTCCCCACCCGCGCCGCCCCGGCCGATCCCATGGGCGCAGACCTCCCCCCGACCGGCCTGGGCGAGGGCCCCTTCCTCCCGGCGGATCCGCCCGCTGCGCCGCCGCAGGGGGCGGAGCCCGGCCCCGCTCCCGAGGTCCCGGCTCCACCGATCGAGCCGCCCGTGGAGCCCGAGGCGCCTGCCGCGCCGGAGGACCCGCCGGCCGGTCCACCCGATCCCGGCGAATGGCTCCCGGGCAGCGCTCCGGCAGCCGGTGCAGAAGTGCCCCCGGGGGCCGCGCCGGGCCCGGGGCCGGGCGCCGGCGACCCACCGACCGAACCCCCCGCGCCCAAGCCGCCGGCGCCCCCCGCGGGCGGCGCGGCCGACCCCACGTGGCTTCCGGGCGCCGAGGCCCGGAGCCCGGACGCCGTACGCCCGCCGGCCGACGCACGCGCCACGCCGGCGCCCACGGGGTCCGAGGGCGCAGACCCCTGGCAGGATCCCTGGCGGGACGCCGGCACCGGCGCTGCGCCGGGTTCTGCGGCGGGGCCGACGGGACCCGGCTCCGCGCCCGGGCCGTCCGGGGCGCCGGAGCCCGAGCCGCCTTCGCGCGTCTCGCAGGCCCTCGCCCACGTGACGCGCCTGCTCGACCGGCCGGGCTCGCCGGCGGTGGTCGGGTATCCCGACGCGATCCTGCCGCGCAGCGATCCCGGCTCCGCGCTGCTGCCCGGCCGCTGGCCGGCGGTCGTCCTCTTCGTGGACGACGGTCTGCGCGAGAGCGACCTGCAGGCGGCGGCGGCCCTGCCGGTGCTCGCCCGCCACGCCGAGCGGCTCTCCTTCGTGGTCGTGGACCGCGCGCCGGGCGCCGCCTGGTCGCGCGGCGGCGAGGCCCTCGCCGAGCGCCATGGCTTCGAGGTCCCCACGACCGTGGTGCTCGACCCCGAGCGGCGCGTCCTGCTCCAACGGGTCGGGCGGGTGGACGTGGCGGAACTGGAGGCGGCGATCGAGCGCGCGCTCGGGGCCGGATTGCCGCTCACGCCCGGGCCCCTAGACCCGGCCGCGGATCCGCCCGCGGACCCGCCGGCGGGCACCGCGGGCGAAGCGGGCGCGGCGCCGCCGGACCCCGCCCGCACCGAGCCGGTGTTCTCGCCGCCCGGCGGCACCGGGCCGGGCGCGGAGGCGCCGGAGCCCGCCGCGCCGCGCGAGCCCTCGGAGGTCGAGCGCACCCTCGCGGAGCTCGACGTCGATCGG
>JAPKHB010000870.1 GCA_026647295.1 Planctomycetota bacterium
GCATGACCCAGCTCGTGTGCCAGGGTGTAGACGTTGTCGAGATCGTCGTTGTAGCTCAGCAAAATGTAGGGGTGATGCTGCGGAATCACGCCATGGCAATAAGCCCCGCCGCGCTTGTGTGGGCGGACTTCGGCGTCGATCCAGCGCTGCGTGAACAGCTCTTCCGCCAGTTGCGCAATTTCCGGCGAAAAGCGCTCGAATGCGCTGAGAATGAGACCCCGGCCCTCCTCGAACGAAACGCGCATGCGCTGCTTCACCACCGGCGCCACCAGATCGCAGCCGCGCGTCTTGGGCAACTCGAGCAGCCGGGCCTTGAGCGTGTAGTATTCCTGCGCGAGGGGATAATGCGCCGCGGTCACCGCCATCATGGTGTCCACGATTTCCGGCGCGAGGCGGTTGCGCAGATGCGCCGGCGCCATCGGGCTGGCGTAGCCGCGCATTTCGGTTTCGAGTGCATGATCCTTGATGAGGGCGTTGAAGACATTGCAGAAGATGATGGCGTTCTCGCCGTAGCGGCTGTCATAAGC
>JAPKHB010000871.1 GCA_026647295.1 Planctomycetota bacterium
GCCGCTCCCCTTCGCGCGCGCGGCGCCGCTCCTCGTGCAGATCCTCGGCGCGCTCGCGGAGGCGCACGAGCTCGGGATCGTGCACCGCGACCTCAAGCCCGAGAACATCCTCATCACGCGCACGACCGGCGGCCGCGACTTCGCCAAGGTGCTCGACTTCGGGCTCGCCAAGGTGATCGAGCCCGGCCACGATCCCGAGCTCAGCGACCACGGCCAGATCGTCGGCACGCCCTACTTCATGGCGCCGGAGCAGATCCGCGGCGAGGACGTCGACGCGCGCACCGACCTCTACGCGCTCGGCGCGCTCATGTACCGCGTGCTCACCGGCGAGTACCCGCACGTCGCCAGGAGCGCGGTCGGCGTGCTCACCAAGCACCTGACCGCGGAGGTCGAGGCGCCGTCGACGCGCGCGCGCAGCCAGGGCGTCGCGCCCGACGTCGACGACATCGTGCTGCGCGCGATGGCCAAGGATCCGGCGGAGCGCTTCCAGAGCGCGAACGCGATGGTCGCCGCGATCGAGGCGGCCT
>JAPKHB010000872.1 GCA_026647295.1 Planctomycetota bacterium
TCGCCAAGATGCCGACCGTGGCCCTGCCCCAGCACTGGATCCTGTCGTTCGGCGTCTCGGCCCTGGTGGGCGTGGTCTCCGGGCTCTACCCGGCGGTGCGCGCCGCGAACATGGACCCGGTCGAGGCCCTGCGCCACGAGTGAGCGCGGGGCGGGCGGCGCCTCACCGTGCCGCCGCGCGCACCTCGGCGAGCTGGCGTTTGAGCTCGGCGACCTCCGCGGCGAGTTCCTGCGCGGTGCGCTCGTAGAGCGAGACGACGCTGCGGGTGCCGTCCGGATCGGGACGTGGAGCGGTGGTCGCACCTTCCTGTGCAGTGACGCCCGGCGCCGCGAGCGCCAGGGCCAGACCGTCACCCATGTCTGCGAGCAAGAAGGCCGATGCGGTGCCCGAGGTCGTCTCCCGCGTCGCGCATGGAAGCACGGTCCATGCCGATGAGGCCGCGTGCTGGGATGTGCTGCACGCGCGGTTCGCGGCCAAGCGGATCAATCACAGCGTGGCGTTCTCGGACGAAGGCGCCTGCACCAACC
>JAPKHB010000873.1 GCA_026647295.1 Planctomycetota bacterium
GACGCGCGCTCGGAGTGCAGGTTCTTGGCGTAGCGCTCGCGCGCCAGCGCGATCACCGCGTTGGACGCGGCGAGGATCGGCTGCGTGGAGCGGTAGTTGCGCTCCAGCGTGATCACCGTCGCCGGCCGGTCGAACGCGCGCGGAAAGTCGAGGATGTTGCGCACGGTCGCGCCGCGGAACGAGTAGATCGACTGCGCGTCGTCGCCGACGACCGTGAGCCCCGCGCCGTCGGGTTTCAGCGCGTGCAGGATCGACGCCTGCAGGCGGTTGGTGTCCTGGTACTCGTCGACCAGCACGTGCGAAAAGCGCGCGCGGATCTCGTCCGCGAGCGCCGGTTCGGCCATCGTCGCCGACCAGTACAGCAACAGGTCGTCGTAATCGAGCACGCCCTGGCGCTGCTTGGCGTCGACGTATGCGGCAAAAAGCCCGCGCAGTTGCGCCTCCCACTCGGCGCACCACGGAAACCACTGCGCGAGCACTTCGCCGAGCGGCTGCTCGGTGTTGACCGCGCGCGAATAGATCGCCAG
>JAPKHB010000874.1 GCA_026647295.1 Planctomycetota bacterium
CCGGGCCCAGGCTTGCCCAGTTGAAAGTGGCCGCGACGCGGAAGTTGGGATCATAGCTGCCGAAAACCCGGCCCAGAATCACGATGGCCAGCAACAGGCTGATGGTGATGGCGCCGGTAGCGAGCCAGTCGCCCTGGCGCGGCAGCCGCTTGCCGAAGAAGATGAGAACAGTGAAAGCAGCGAGCGGCAGCAGCAGGATGATGACCGCTTGTGTGAGAATCGTATCCACGGAAAGTTCCCGAGATTAGTTGTGCCTCTTGCAGAATCGGTGCACGGTGACCTTGAAAGACATGTCCCCTCCTACCGTCCTCCTGAAAGGATCCCGTGAAGCTTCACCCGTCGCGCCCCGTCGGCCACGGCATTCGACGCACGGCTCGTCACGAGTATTGCTCTGTCAAACCAGGACGGCCGCGTCTCAACCGGCGAGCGAATCCGCCTCGTCGAGATTGACGGGGGCCGGGTGGACCTCCTCATCATGCGCTTCGTGGAGGTGCTGATCTGCATCCCGGGCCTCTTCCTGATCCTG
>JAPKHB010000875.1 GCA_026647295.1 Planctomycetota bacterium
CCGGCTGCGCCTGGGGGATCGTCGGCCACAGCGAGCGGCGGGCGCTGTTCGGCGAGAGCGACGCCTTCATCGCGCGCAAGGCGGCGGCGCTGTTCGCCGCGGGCCTGCGCCCGATCGTGTGCGTCGGCGAGACGCTGGCCGAGCGCGAGGCGGGTCGCACCTTCGCCGTGCTCGAGACGCAGCTCTCGGGCTCGCTGGCGTCCGTGCCGGCGGCCCGCGCGCCCGAGCTGGTGATCGCCTACGAGCCGGTCTGGGCGATCGGGACCGGCAAGGTCGCGAAGCCCGAGGACGCCCAGGAGGTGCACGCGATGATCCGCGGCCTGCTCGGCAAGGCCTCGGAGGAGCTGGCCACCGCCACGCGGATCCTCTACGGCGGCAGCGTGAAGCCCGACAACGCCGAGGGCCTGCTCGGCCAGCCCGACGTCGACGGCGCGCTGGTCGGGGGCGCCTCCCTGGACCCCACCGGCTTCGCCCGGATCGCCGAGGCTGCGCACCGGCTAGCGGAGCGCCCCGAAGAAGGGTAGAT
>JAPKHB010000876.1 GCA_026647295.1 Planctomycetota bacterium
AGCGTGGCTGCGATCCTGCCGGTGGCGTCCACGAGCTTCACGGTATCGGTGACCGGCAGGACCGGGACGGCGGCGCCGGTGGCACGCGCGGCCGCGATGGCCGCGGCAATCAATGCAGCCGAGGCGAAGGGGCGGGCCGCATCGTGCACGAGCACGAGCTCGGGCGCATGCGGCGCGAGCGCCTCGAGCCACTCGGGCGTGGCCCGGCGCTCGTAGAACTCGCGCTCCTCCCTCTCGGCCGCCTCGCGGATACGCGCCTTCACCTCGGGATCCGAGATCGCCACGAAGAACCAGGGCTGCCGGTGCGCGCCGCTCGGCGCCGTCCCCGCCACGCGGAGGGCCAGCTCGATGGCCTCGCGCGGCACCGGATCGGTCGAGAAGTGCCGCACGCTGCGGCGCCCCTCGGCAGTCTGGAGATCTTCGCGCAGGCGCCGGAGCGTTTCGTCGATCGGCAGGCGCTCGGGAAGGTAGGCGACGGGGCGGTAGGCGTCGGACATGCGCCGAGACTACCCCGGCTCGGGCCGCC
>JAPKHB010000877.1 GCA_026647295.1 Planctomycetota bacterium
TCCCTGGGTGATCTACACGTCGCCCGAGATCGCGTGGGTCGGACAGACCGAGCAGCAGGTCAAGGCTTCCGGCCGCGAGTACCGCACCGGAACTTTTCCGTTTGCCGCGAACGGCCGCGCGCGCGCGCTCGGGGATACCACCGGGCTGGTCAAGTTCGTCGCCGACGCCGGGACCGACGAGATCCAGATCTCGCAGATCGCGCGGAGCCTGCTCGCGGGCTGAGCGGCGACCCTCCACGCGAGCGTGCGCGACCTCACACTCCGGGCGGCGCGAGAGGACGATCTGCGAGCCATGCGCAAAGAAGCCCCCGCTGTCCTCGAGCGGCGCCTGGCGACGATCGCTCTTGCCGGCGTCGCTTTGATCGGCCTGGCCGTCGCGGCGCGAGCCCTCCTCGACTCGGCCGGCCACCCCCCGAGCGGGGCGAGCGTGCTGCTCGAGGCGTCTCACCGGCCCGCCGAGAGTGCGAGCGTCGCTCGTTACGAGTGGGAGAGGGGCCGCCAGGTCCGTTAGTCTCTCGCCCCTCCC
>JAPKHB010000878.1 GCA_026647295.1 Planctomycetota bacterium
GAAGCGGCAGCGGGCGCTCGGTGAAGGCGAGCGCGAGCGGCGGGAGCTTCACGAGGCCGCCCCGGGCAGCGCGCCGACGAGGCGGGCGCGCACGGCCCACAGCTCGGGCGGGGCCGAGCGCTCGTCGAAGGCGGCGTCGATCTCGCGGAGGACGCCCTCGATCTTCAGGTGGAGGGCCTCGGCGGCGCGGAGGTCGGGGGCCTGGCCGGCGCGGGGGCCGGCGCGGGCTTTTCGGTCACCGGCGCGGGCTTCGGTTCTTCGAGCTGCGTCGTCGCGCAGCCCGCCATGAACAGGGCGGCCAGGCCGAGGGTGAGGATGCGTGCGTTCTGCATGTGGCGCTCTCCTTTGGTCTATTTGGTGAAAGGTCCCCAGGTCGGTTCGCGCACGTCGCCGCTCGGGCCCGAGAGGCGCGTGCGCACGCGGCCGTCGGTCGATGCCGACGCCAGGATGCCGCGGCCGTTGACTTCGGTCGCGTACAGCAGCAGGCGACCGTTGGGCGCGAAGCTCGGCGACTCGTCCATCACGG
>JAPKHB010000879.1 GCA_026647295.1 Planctomycetota bacterium
GGCTTCGAGATCCTCGCCTCTCGGGCCGTTCTCGATCCGCGAGAGGGCCGCGCGAAGCCGGGGGATCCGCTGCTCGACGATCTTCTCCCGCGGCAGGACGACGAGCTCGACTTTGCGGAGCTTCCTCCCGATCTCGCGCTCGACCTCGGGCCGGAGCGCCTCGAGGCGCGCGCGAAGCTCGCCGTGGCCTACGGGCCGCACGAGTTCCCCGTGCCGGTGGTGGGCTTCCCCTCGCCGCTGGCCTTCCTCCCGCCCGCCGGGCGCAGCACGCGCCCGCAGGTCGTGCGCCGCGACGTCGGCGCGGAGATGGCGGCCGTGCAGGCGCTCTTGAGCCAGCGCTTCACGCCGGACGAGGCGGGCGAGGGCCTCGTCGCGCGCGGCGACGGCGGGGTCGTGCTCCTCGACGAGCACGGCGCGCGCGCCCTCGCCGAGCCCCACGGCGCGGCGCGCGTCGCGCTCGGCGACCGCTTCCTCCTGGGCGGCCCGTGGGCGATGCCGGCGCGCACGCACGCGTCCCGGCTCAC
>JAPKHB010000088.1 GCA_026647295.1 Planctomycetota bacterium
CCTGCATCGCCGCAGCAACAGCCCGCAAGGCCAGAGTGCCGTCGCCAGTCCGATTCCGGTCGAGATGCTCACGGCCTTCGAGCAGGAAAGGTTGAAATTCGAATTCAACCAGAAAGCGGCCACCCGCGTCAGCGTGAATTTCGAGAAATTGCTGCGCGCGGCCGACGGCCGCGAGGATGTTCCACGCAATCAAAAAAATCACCATCACCCGTGAAATAGCAATAGGTCATGCCGAGATGTCCAACAATGATTTGCTTGGCCACGGCAAACACCAAACCGTGCACGCGTGGCAGCCGATGCAGCGGCTGTGGTCGATGACGAAACCGTATTGCACGGGCGGCGCGGGGCCTCCGGGACGAGCGCCCAGCATAGCCGTCCGGCGCCCGGCGCGGCGCGCCCGATCCGGGCCGGATCCGGCGCGGCCCCGGGCCGGGCCCCGCGGCCGCGTCAGGCGCCCGGGGGGCGTCGCGCGTGCACCAGTTGCTGCATGAACCAGCGCGAGAGCCCGAGCCGCCGCGCGACCCGCTCGTAGGCGCGCCCCCCCCACACCTCGACCGGCGCCGGCATGTAGCGCCGGCTCCCGACCACCGCCAGGCCGGCGCGCGTGAGCGCCCGGGCCGTCTCGCGCACCGACCAGCGGTGGCGTAGCCAGCGCCGGTCGAAGTGCCCGCGCCAGAGCCCAAGCCGGATCCCGAAGGGGGTCGGATCTCCCACCCACAGGCTTCCCCCGGGCCGCAGTACGCGGCGGCCTTCGCGCAACGCCGCCCCCGCGTCGGGCACGTGCTTCAGGGTGGAGATCAGCGTGACGGCGTCGAAGGCGCCGTCGGGGAACGGCAACGCCTCCGCCCGGCCGACGCGCACGTCCAGGCCCCGCGCCCGCGCCGAGGCGGCGAGGTCCTCGAGCGCCTCGAGCCCGACGGCTTCGGCCCCGGGAAACGCGCGGGCGATCGCCTCCAACATGCGACCGTCGGCGGTCCCCACGTCGAGCAGCCGGAAACGCCCCGCCGGGAACTCCTCGCGCAGCGCCGCGACCACCTCCTGCGCCCGGCGCACGAAGCCGTCGCGCAGCAGACCGCGCCCCGCGCGCGCCTGCTCGTAGCCCTGGAAGTGCTCGGCCGCCACACGCGGAGCATACCGGCGCGCGGCCTCGGACCCGGGCGGGCCTCGGCCCCCGCCGCCCCGGCGACGGGGCCGACGCGCTTCTGGACCCCGCCGGCAAGCGTGGGAGGATCCAAGCCCCTTTGGCCCCATGGGGTTCCTCCCGGCGCGCGCACGGCGCGGGCGGACCCGATGGCCCCAGGACCCCGCCGCCTTCCACGACCGGGCGCCCCGGCGCCCCGATGGGAACGCCTCCGCGATGACGACACCGGTCCACGACGTCCTGATAGTCGGCGGAGGGGGCGCGGGCCTTCGGGCGGCCATCGCCGTGGCCGAAGAGCAGCCCGACCTCTCGGTCGCCGTGGTCTCCAAGGTGTACCCGATGCGCAGCCACACGGTCTCGGCCGAGGGCGGCGCGGCGGCCGTGATCAAGCCCGACGACGCCGCGCAGCACCACTGCTACGACACCATCTCGGGCGCCGACTGGCTCGCCGACCAGGACGCGGTGGAGGCCTTCGTCGCCGAGGCGCCGGGCGAACTGATCCAACTCGAGCACTGGGGCTGCCCGTGGAGCCGCGACCCCGACGGGTCGGTGGCGGTGCGGCCCTTCGGGGGGATGAAGATCCAGCGGACGTGGTTCGCCGCCGACAAGACCGGCTTCCACATGCTGCACACCCTCTTCCAGACGGCGCAGCGCTACCGCCCGGTCACGCGCTACGACGAGTGGTTCGTGTTCGACCTGCTCGTCCACGACGGCCGCTGCCAGGGGGTGGCCGCCCTGGAACTGAAGACGGGCGCGCTGCGCGTCATCCCCGCCCGCTCGGTGATCCTGTGCACCGGCGGGGCCGGGCGCATCTTCCCCTTCACGACCAACGCCGCGATCAAGAACGGCGACGGCATGGCGCTGGCCTATCGGGCCGGGGTCGCGCTCAAGGACATGGAGTTCGTCCAGTACCACCCGACGGGGCTGCCCGGCAAGGGGATCCTGATCACCGAGGCGGCGCGCGGCGAGGGCGGGGTCCTGGTCAACCGGCACGGGCGGCGCTACCTTGAGGACTACGACCTCGGCCAGCCGCTCGACGTGGGGGACCCCCGGCACCCGCAGCTGCGCTCGATGGAACTCGGGCCCCGGGACCGCCTCTCCCAGGCGTTCTACTGGGAGCAGGAGAAGGGCCACACCTTCGAGGGCGAGTTCGGGGCCTACGTGCACCTGGACGTGCGGCACCTCGGCCAGAAGAAGATCGACAAGAAGATCCCCTTCGTGCGCCAGACCGCGCTGAACTACATGGGCGTGGACTGCGTCCACGAATGCATCCCGGTCCGGCCGGTCGTCCACTACATGATGGGCGGCGTCCACACCGACATCCACGGCGCGACCAGCCTGCCGGGCCTCTTCGCCGCGGGCGAGTGTGCGTGCGTGAGCATCAACGGCGCCAACCGCCTGGGCTCCAACTCGCTCACCGAGTTGCTCGTGTTCGGGCGGCGGGCCGGCCTGGCCGCGGCCCGCTTCGCCCGCGGGCACGGCCCGGTGGCAGCCGACGTCCTCGAGAAGAAGGCCGAGGAGGAGACGCGCCGGATCGTCTCCCTGCACACCCAGGGTGCGCCGGGGGCGGACTCGCTGGCCACGATCCGCTCCGAGCTCAACGCCGCCCTCGAGCACGGCGCGGGCATCTACCGGCAGGCCGACCGGCTGGCGGCCGCCTGCGAGAAGATCCGCGAACTCAAGGAGCGCCTGGGCCGGCTCAAGGTCCTGGACCGCAGCCGCACCTTCAACACCCAGTTGGTGGCCGCCCTCGAGGCGCAGTTCCTCCTCGACGCCGCGGAGGCGGTGGCGTTCAGCGCGGCCGCCCGCCGCGAGTCGCGCGGGTCGCACCAGCGGCTCGACTACAAGGAGCGCGACGACGAACGCTACCTGAAGCACACGCTGGCCTTCCGCACCGACGGCGACCCGCGCCTGGAGTACCTGGACGTGGTCATCACCAAGTGGCCGCCTGGAGCACGCGTCTATGGAAAGCAGTAGCCCCGTGGCGGCCGCGGCCCCGGCCCCGGCCGGCGCCGCGCCCCCGACGATCGTCCTGGAGGTGTTCCGCTACCTGCCCGACTCCGAGGACGCGCCGCGCTACGAGCGCTTCACCGTCCCCTACCGGCACGACTGGGTCGTGCTGGACGCGCTGAACCACATCAAGGATCGGCTGGACGAGTCGCTCGCGTTCCGTTGGTCGTGCCGCATGGGCGTGTGCGGCTCGTGCGGCATGATGGTGAACGGCGCGCCGGTGCTCACCTGCGGCGCGTTCCTGCGCGACTACCTGCCGGGCCCGGTGCGCGTCGAGCCGCTCACCCACTTCCCGGTCTCGCGCGACCTGATCATCAACATGGAGGACTTCATCCACAAGATGGAGGCCGCCCGGACCTGGCTGATCCCGAAGGAGCCCCGCCGCCTGGAGGAGGGCGAGTACCGGCAGACGCCGGCCCAGTTGGCCCAGTACAAGCAGTTCACGCTCTGCATCAACTGCATGTGCTGCTACGCCGCGTGCCCGGTCTACGGGCTGGACTCGACGTTCGTCGGACCGGCCGCGTTGGCCCTGGGGCAGCGCTACAACCTGGACTCGCGCGACGGCGGCCAGGCCGAGCGGGCCGAGGTGCTCCAGAGCGACCACGGCGTGTGGCACTGCACCTTCGTCGGCGACTGCTCGCGGGCCTGCCCGAAGGGGGTCGACCCGGCGGGGGCCATCCAGATGGGCAAGGTGCAGGGCACGGTCGAGTACATGAAGGCGCTGCTTCTGCCCGGGCGGCGCGCCCGCGCGCAGGGCTAGGGCCGCGGAGGACGCCATGGCGAAGGACTGGATCCGCCCGATGCCGCGCGCCTGGTGGCTCACGCGCCGGACCTGGCGCGTGTTCATGCTGCGCGAGCTGACCAGCGCGTTCGTGGCGGCCTACGCGGCGTTCCTGCTCCTGCTCCTCCTGCGCGCGCGGGAGGCCGGCGACCCCGCCTCCACCGTGTGGACGGGGTTCGTGGAGTGTCTCTCGTCGCCCTGGAGCCTCGCCTTCCACGGCGCCGTGCTCGCGATGGCGCTCCTGCACACGGCGACCTGGTTCGTCGCGGCGCCCAAGGCGCTGCGGCTGTTCCGCGGCGAAGAGCCCGTCCCCGAGCGGATCGTCGTGGGCGCGCACTTCGCGGCCTGGTTCGGCGCCTCGCTCCTCGTGGCGTGGCTGGTGCTGGGGTAAGGCCATGGCACGCTCCAACGAACCCATCGTCTGGTCCCTGTTCGCCGCGGGCGGCATGGTCGCGGCGCTGTTCCTCCCCGTCACCGTCGTGCTGATCGGCTTCGCGGTGCCCCTGGGCTGGCTCGACGCCGAACGGCTCTGGGAGGTGGTGCACCACCCGCTCGGGCGGATCTTCCTCTTCGTCCTGATCGCGCTCTCGCTCTTCCACGCCGGCCACCGGCTGCGCTTTACGCTGGTGGACATGGGGCTGCGCGGCGCGAGCCACGCGCTGGCCGGGCTCTTCTACGGGGCAGCCACCCTGGGCTCGCTGCTCGCGGCCTGGCTGCTTCTGACCTGACTCGATTGCCCGTACGGAGCCAGGCTCCGGTGCATCATTCGAGAGCCATGAGGGGGGCGCGCGTTCCGGAGGTTGGCTCCGCGCTCCCGCGCGGAGCCGGCGCTCGTGCGTGCGCCTTGCGCCGCTCCCTCCCCTTCCCGCAGGCGGCCGGCCGCCCGCACACCCTTGACGGCCGCTCCCGGCCGCGAGGGGGGAGGCCCCACCCCGGGCCGTACAATCCCCGCCCCATGCGTTGTCCCCGCCCCGCGCTGCGCGCGCGCCACGCCCTGTTGGCGCCCCTCCTGGCCCTGGCGCTCGCCGCCCCGGCCGCCCCGGCGGGTGCCGAGCCGCCCGCGGGCGGCCCGCCCCCCACGCTGGTGCGCACCCAGGCCGTGACCGACGGCGAAGTCACCGAGGTGCGGGCCTTCGTCGGGCAGGTGGAACCCCGGCGCCGCGCGCGCGTGGCCAGCGAGTACGAAGGGCTGGTCGTGGAGCGGCTCGTCGAACCCGGTGACGGCGTCGCCGATCAGCAGCCGCTCGTCCGCCTGCGCACCGACGAGCTGGACCGTTCGCTGGCGGTCGCCCGGGCGCTCGAGACCGAACGCGAGCAGGAGTTGCTCGAACTGGAGAACGGCGCGCGCCCGGAGGAGCGCGCCGAGGCCCAGGCGCGGCTGGCGTTGGAGGAGGCGCGGCTCGAGACCCTGCGCTGGAAGCAGGAGGCCGCGGAGTCGCTGCGCCAGAAGGGCGCGGTCAGCGAGGACGAGTTGCGCGACGCGCAGCTCGAGGCGCGCCTGGCCGAGCAGCGGGTGCACCAGGCCCGCGCCGCGCTGGCCCTGGTCCTCGCCGGGCCGCGCGCCGAGCGCGTCGAGCAGGCGCGCGCCCGCCTGCGCGCGCAGCAGGAGGAGGTCCGGCGCCTCGCCGACCAGCGCGAGCGCATGACCGTGCGCGCGCCCTTCGCGGGACGCGTCGTATCGCTGGCCACCGAGCGCGGGCAGTGGGTGGGCGCCGGCGACGCGGTGGTCGAGCTGGTGGACCTGGCGATCGTCGACGTCGTCGTGCCGGTGGTCGAGGACTGGGCCCCGGGGCTGCGCCTCGACCAGGCCGTCACGATCCAGGTGCCCGCCCTGCCCGGACGCCTCTTCGAGGGCCGCATCGACCGCGTCGTGCCCGAAGGCAACCCGCGCACCCGGGCCATCCCCGTGCGCATCCGCGTGCCCAACGAGGAGGTGGACGGGCGGCCGCTGCTCACCGCCGGCATGTTCGTGCGCGCGAGCCTCCCGGTGGGCGCGCGCCGAACGGCCACGCTCGTCCCCAAGGACGCCCTCGTGCTCGGCCAGGAGCGGCCGCTGGTCTACGCGCTCACGCCCGACGGGCGGGGGGTCCGCCCCGTCTCGGTGCGCATCGTCGGTGCGCAGGACGGGCACGTCGCCGTGGAGGGCGACCTGACCGCGGGCGACCGCGTCGTGGTCGAGGGCAACGAGCGGCTGCGACCCGGCGCGACGGTGGTCGAGGCCCCCGGGGCGCCGCGTTGAGCCTCGTTGCCGCCTTCGTTCGCAACCCCGTCAAGGTGGCCGTCGGGGTCCTGCTGGTCGGCCTCTTCGGGCTGATCGCGCTGGACCGGATGCCGATGCAGCTCACGCCGGAGGTCCAGACCCCGACCCTGACCATCGAGACCACCTGGCCCGGCGCGAGCCCCCAGGAGGTCGAGCGCGAGATCGTCGAGCCCCAGGAGGAGCAACTCAAGGGCGTCGAGGGGGTCACGAAGATGACCTCCGAGTGCATGGACTCGATGGGACGGATCACCCTCGAGTTCTCCGTGGGCACCGACATGAACGAGGCGCTGCTCAAGGTGAACGCGCGCCTCCAGCAGGTGCGGGAGTACCCGGCCGAGGCCGACCAGCCCGTGATCCAGACCACGAACTCGGCCGACCAGCCGATCGCGTGGTTGATCCTGCGCCCCCGGCTGCCCGACGACCGGCGCCTGGACGAGTTCGCCCGGCAGCACCCCCACCTCGCCCCGGCCCTGGCGCCCGTGCGTGCCGCCACGGTCTCGGGGCGGCGCGAGCAGCGGCTGCGCCGCGCGGTCGAGGCGCACCCCGAACTCGGCGCCCTGCTCCCGCCCCCCGTCGACATGCAGGAGCTCTTCCGCTTCGCGCAGGACATGGTGGAGGCCCGCTTCGAACGCGTGAAGGGCGTCAGCAACTCCAACGTCCTGGGCGGCCGCGAGGACGAACTCCAGGTCGTCGTGGACGCCTACAAGCTCGCCGACCGGCGGCTCACCATCGAGCACGTCCGGGCGGCGCTGGCCGGGCGCAACGTGGACACGTCCGCGGGCGACTACTGGGAGGGCAAGCGCCGGTACGTCGTCCGCACGCTCGGCCAGTTCCGCAGCGCGGCGGAGGTGGAGAGCCTGGTCCTCGCGCGCGGGCCGGGCGGCGAAAGCGTCCACCTGGGCGAGGTGGCCGAGGTCCGCTCGGGCTACAAGAAGGCCGAGAGCCTCGTGCAGAACTTCGGGACCACGGTCCTGGCCGTGAACTGCATCCGCGAGCGCACGGCGAACGTGATCGAGGTGATGGAGGGCATCTACGCGGCCGTGCGGGAGTTGAACGACGGGATCCTGCGCGAGCGCGGCCTCCAGATCGACCAGGTCTACGACGAGACCGAGTACATCCACTCGGCCGTGGGCCTGCTGCGCGACAACATCGTGCTCGGCGGCATCCTGACCTTCCTCGCGCTCCTCGTCTTCCTGCGCAGCGCCCGTTCCACCGTGGTGATCGCGCTGGCCATCCCCACGAGCCTGGTCGGCACGTTCCTGATGCTGCACCTGCTGGGGCGTTCGCTCAACGTCGTGAGCCTGGCCGGGCTGGCCTTCGCCGTGGGCATGCTGGTCGACAACGCCGTCGTGGTGCTCGAGAACGTCTACCGGCGCTACCAGGCCGGCGAACGCCGCTGGGACGCCGCGGTGAAGGGCACGCAGGAGGTCTGGGGTGCGGTGGTCGCCTCGACCATGACGACCCTGGCCGTGTTCCTCCCGATCCTGTTCATCGAGGAGGAGGCCGGTCAGCTCTTCCGCGACATCGCCTGGGCGATCAGCTGCGCGGTCGGCCTCTCGCTGGTCGTGTCGGTGACCCTCATCCCCACCCTCACGGCCCGCATCCTGGCCGCTCGCGGCGGCGCCCTGGCCGGCACGCAGCGCGCGCCCCGCCGGCCGCGGGCCGTCACCCGGTGGGTGCACGGCCTCTTCCGCCCCATCGACTTCCTGGCGCGCGCCTTCGTGGGCGCGGTCGTCGGGCTGCACCGCTGGCTCGACCGGGGGGTGCTGCGCCAGGCGCTGGCGGTCGCGGTGCTCGTCGCGGCGGCCGGGCTCGGCGCCTGGCAGTTGTTCCCCCGGGTGGAGTACCTCCCCGCGGGCAACCGCAACCTCGCCTTCGGCATCGTGCTACCGCCCCCGGGCTACAACCTCGACCAGCTCGTCGCCCTCGGCAAGGTGGTCGAGGACGGCCTGCGGCCGTACTGGGACGCCGAGCCCGGCTCCCCCGAAGCGGCGCGGCTCGACGGGCCGGTGATCGACCACTTCTTCTTCGTCGCGCGCGGCCGCCAGGTGTTCATGGGGCTGCGGGCGCACGACCCCCTGCGGGCGGGCGAACTGGTCCCGATCATCCAGAAGGTGGGCGCGGCGCTTCCCGGGACCTTCGTGGTCGCCAAGCAGAGCAGCCTGTTCGAGCGGGGCCTCACGGCCGGACGGACGATCGACGTCGAGGTCACCGGCCCGAGCCTCGAGCGCCTGGTGGATCTCTCGCTCCTGGTGATGGGCAAGGCGCGCGAGGCGCTGCCGCCGGGGACGCAGATGATCCCCAAGCCGAGCCCGGACTTGAGCAAGCCCGAGGTGCACATCCTGCCCCGCTGGGAGCATGCCGAGGACCTGGGCTTTTCGGCCCGCGCGCTGGGCTACGCCGTGAACAGCCTCGTGGACGGCGCCTACGCGGGGGACTACTTCGTCGGGGGGACGCGCATCGACCTGTCGATCCTGGGGCAGGACGCGTTGGCCCGCCGGCTGCAGGACCTCGAGGCCCTGCCGGTGGCCACCCCGACCGGCGACGTCGTCCCGCTCAAGGCGCTGGCCCACGTGGAGCTTAGGTCGGGCCCCGAACAGATCAACCACCGCGAGCGCCAGCGCGCGATCACGGTCGAGATCTCACCCCCCGAGGGCATGGCGCTCGAGGACGCCCTCCAGCAGGTCGACCAGCGGGTGGCCCGGGCATTGTTCGACGAGGGCGCCCTGGCGGGCGGGTACCGCATCACGCTGGCCGGGACGGCCGACAAGTTGCGGGCGACCTGGGACGCGCTGCGCTTCAACGTGATCCTGGCGGTGCTGATCACCTACCTGCTGCTGGCGGCGTTGTTCGAGTCGTGGACGTACCCATTCGTGATCCTCCTGAGCGTCCCGCTGGGGGCCGTGGGTGGGTTCCTCGGCCTGGAGGTCCTCAACGCCCTGCTGCCGGCGGGCGTGACGCAGCCGCTCGACGTCCTCACGATGCTGGGCTTCGTGATCCTCATCGGCACGGTGGTCAACAACGCCATCCTCATCGTCCACCAGGCCCTCGTGCACATGCGGGAGGAGGGCATGGAGCACCGCCCGGCGGTCGTCGAGGCGGTGCGCACGCGCATCCGGCCGATCTTCATGACGGTCACGACCACCGTCTGCGGCCTCTTGCCCCTGGTGCTCGTGCCGGGGGCGGGCAGCGAGCTGTACCGGGGCCTGGGCAGCGTCCTGATCGGCGGGCTCGTCGTGTCGACCGTCTTCACCCTGGTCGTCGTCCCGTGCATGTTCCGCCTCTTCCTGGCCGGGCAGGGAGCCCTGGGTCGGCTGCGCACGGCCTGGTTCGGCGCGGCCGAGGGGTAGGGGAGGAGGCCGCGTGGGCCGGGAGGCATACGAGGGCCTGGAACTGCTCTTCGAGAGCCCGCCCAGCACCTTCTACCGGGCGCGAAACGCCGTCCTGGGGTCGGAGGTGATGCTGCGACGCCTGGCCCTGGATCCGGCGCGCGCCCAGGACGCGCGGGAGACCTTCTTCCGGGAGATGCGTTTGAGCGCGGTCCTGCGCCACCCGCACATCCAGCGCCCGCTGGACGTGTTCGAGGCGGACGGGGCCCTGTGGTCCGTACACGAGATCCGCACGCTGGAGCCGACGAGCGAGTTGGTCGCGCGCTCGGGGCCGCTGCCCCTGGCGGACGCGGCGCGCTGGGGGGCCCAGATCGCCGACGCCCTCGTCCACCTGCACGCCCACGGCACGGTGCACGGGCGCGTGACACCCCGCCTGGTCGCCATCGACGAGCGCGGCGACGCCATGCTGATCAACCTCGTCAAGGCCGCCGACCTCGCGGCCGGGATCTGGCCCCTGCGCCCGGTGGTGCTCGGCTTGAGCCCCTTCTCGCCGCCCGAGGAGTTCGCCGGCGCCCGGCCCACGCCGGCGTCCGACGTGTACGGGCTCGCGGCCACGCTGCTCTTCTGGCTCTCGGGCCGCCCCGTGCGCGGCGGCGACTCCCCGGAGGAGGCGCTCGAGCGGGCCCGGGCCGGGGCCCCCATCGTGGAGCCGTGCGACGTCTGCCGCGAGGCGCCGGAGGCGCTCGGCGCGCGGATCCGGGCGGCGCTCTCCGACGATCCACAGCGGCGCGGGAGCATGGCGGGGCTGGCGTCCCTCCTGCTCGAGGTCCATCAACGCTACGCCGCCGAGGTGCCCTCGGGGTTCGGCACGGGGGTGCGCCTCTTTCCGGCCGACCTGCCCGGCGGGCTGGAACTGGTCTCGCGCCACGGCGCGGGCGCCTTCGGGGTGGTGTTCCGGGCGCGGCCGCTGGAGGGCTCGGGGCTCCTGGCGGTCAAGGTGCTCAAGCCCGAACACCGCGACGACCCCAAGGCCCTGGAGCGCTTCCTGCGCGAAGCCCGGGCGATCCAGCAGGTGCGCGACCCCCACGTGGTGGCGATCCGCGGGGTCGGGGAGCACGGCGGCCTGCCCTTCGCCGTGATGGGCTTCGTGGACGGACCGGACCTGGCGGTGCTCCTGCGCCGGGAGGGCCACCTCGCGCCGGCCCGCGTGGCGCGCCTGGGAACCGGCATCGCCCGGGGCCTTCAGGCGATCCACGCCCAGGGCATCGTGCATCGGGACCTCAAGCCCCACAACGTCCTCGTGGGCGCCGGCGACCATCCCGTGATCGCGGACTTCGGCATCGCCCGCCACGACACGGCGTCGCGCCTCACCCTGACCGGGGAACTCGCCGGCACCCCCCTCTACATGGCCCCCGAACTCTTCGCCGGCGAGCCCGCCACGCCGGCGGCCGACCTCTACAGCCTCGGGACGATCCTCTACGAACTGCTGACCGGCACCGTGCCCTTCCCCGCCCAGGACGCGCTCACGGCCATCACCGCGATCCGGGACCACCCGGCCCCGGACCTGCCCGCCGACCTGCCCCGGGGCCTGCGTCAGGTCGTCGACCGGCTGCTCGCCAAGGATCCGCGCGTCCGGCCGGCCGCGGCCGGGGAGGTGGCCACGGCCCTTGCGGGCCTCCTGGGGTGAGCGTACGGCGCCACCCGCCTCCCCTTCGAGGCGCCGTGGGTCGGGACAGGGACGCCCGTTGCGCTTCGCGCTCCCGCGGATCGGGCCGCGGGAATAGCCTGGGCCCCGCCCCGTTGCCCCCGCGCGCGCGCCGGTGCGTTTGCGTCCGGCGCGTGCGCGCCGAGTGCTCGGCATCGTGCTTGCCGACGCGGACATGCTCGCGCTGCTGCGTCGCGTCCACCTGCAGGTCG
>JAPKHB010000880.1 GCA_026647295.1 Planctomycetota bacterium
CTCGTTGGTGTAGGACGGCCAGGCCAGCCGCAGCATCGTCGGCCAGACGATGCGGCGGAAGCGGGCGCGCCCCGCCAGCCCGTAGGCGTCGGCGGCCTCGAGGTCGGCCCGCGGGATGGCCCTGAGGGCGCCGTGGAAGATCTCGGCGGTGTAGGCCGAGGTGTTGAGGAACAAAACGATCAGCGCCCCCGCCCAGGCGCGGGTCAGCCAGCGCGTCTCGGCGGCGATCTCGGCGAAGCCGGTGTCGCCGGTGAGGTCGCGCGCGCCCGGACAGGCCGCCTGGATCGCCTCGGCGACGGCGGCGAACATCTCGGCCACGCGCGCGTAGTACGCCCGCGATCCCGTCTCCGTCCCGGTGAGGCTGCTTCTCGTCTCGACGCCCGCCGCGCGCCGGGCGAGGCGCGACTCCCGGGGCCGGCCCCGCGACCGTCGCATGTCCGCGATCACGTCGCTCAGCGGCCGGCCCTCGACCAGCCCCATCGCGAAGAACCAGACACCGTGGTCCTGGCCCATGTCGTGGACCG
>JAPKHB010000881.1 GCA_026647295.1 Planctomycetota bacterium
GCCGGCGTGCCGTTCCTGGCCGTGGCGCTGGCCATCACCCTGGTGGGCCTGCCGCTGGCGCTGATCCTGGTGCTGGTCTATCTCGCCATGCTGATCGGCGCCTATGTGGTGGGTGCGTTGTACCTCGGCGATCGCGCCCTGGAAGTGCTGCGGCCCGGCCAGCCGGCCAGCGCCGGGCGCCGCCTGCTCGCGCTGCTGCTGGTGAATGCCCAGATATCGCAGTGGCACCACCCGGCGCTGCCGCTGCGGGCATACGTGCAACGCTCGCTTGCCGAGCTGGGTTGCCACGTATCGGCGTGGCTCGCGCTTGCGCTGGCTGCCGCGGCGCTGGCGCGCGGCGCGTACCACGTGCTCAGCCTGCTGATGCCTTATCTCGACGCCGGCGAGCGCGACCACCTGCACGCGCTCGCCGGCCCGTACCGCAAGCCCTGAACGACGCACCGCCCGATCGAGGAGACGACGATGGCCAAGTGGACCGCCTTTCCCTACGACAGCGCCGGCTACCGCTACGACGCGGCGGCACT
>JAPKHB010000882.1 GCA_026647295.1 Planctomycetota bacterium
GAAGGCTACGAGCTGGCGGTGTCGCGGCCGCGCGTCCTGTTCAAGACGATCGACGGCGTGCGCCACGAACCGTACGAACTGCTGACGGTCGACATCGAAGAGCAGCACCAGGGCGCCGTGATGGAAGAACTCGGCCGGCGCAAGGGCGACCTGCAGGACATGCAGCCGGACGGCCGCGGCCGCGTGCGGCTCGCCGCCCGATCCGCGCACCAACAGCGCGGGCTATGCGAGCTGGTGCCGTTGCATGGGCGGCTCCTACAATTACCAGACCACCGCCTGCACCGGCGCCAGCGGTCCGCGGCGCGGCGGCGGGCCGGGCGCTCGTCGCCCTGCTCAGCCGCCGAGCGCGGCCTCGAGGCGCGTGAGCCGAGCGCCGGCTTCCGGGTCGGTGCCCGCGGCGGCGAAGGCCTCGCTATGCGTACCCCAGCGTGATGCACGCGTATCATGACTTCGTGTGGGAGAACGGCCGCGAGATCCATGCCCGCGATGCGCAGATCATTCGAGCCAACTACGACGATCAGGCG
>JAPKHB010000883.1 GCA_026647295.1 Planctomycetota bacterium
GGTTATCAGTTGACCTTCGCTGCCCTGGCCATCGACACGGACCGCGACGCGGCCACCGGCACGCGCGCCGTGGGATCGAACAGCAATCAAACCTTACCGGAAGATTTCGGTGCCGACCGGCTGGTCTACCTCGGCGGCGGCGCGTTGGTGCACGATGCTGCCGGCCGCACGCTGCTGCACTTCGTTCCCGATGATCCCGCACGCACGCCCGGCAACGTCGAGAACGCGACGATCACGGTTGCGCTGCCGCTGCGCTTCTTCGGCGGGGCAGTGGAGAAGTGGCGGTTTGCGGTTTATACCGGCGGACAGGATGATCACGGCGGCGCGGGCGTCGGTGAATTTCGCGCCGTGCTGCCGCAAGCAGGAGAATGGCACGGCGGCGGCGGCGAGCACGCGAGCGGGAATTGCAATGTCTATGACAGCGCCGTCAGCAGGTAGCCACTGCTTGTCGAGAAAGGGAGAAACGAAGCGAGTCGCGCAGCTTGAATGCGCCGGCAAGAAAAGCATTGTATTCGGCGGGTGG
>JAPKHB010000884.1 GCA_026647295.1 Planctomycetota bacterium
CGGGCGCACGCCGCCCTCGCCCTGAATGGGCTCGGCGATGACGGCGGCCGTCGTCCCGGTGACGGCCGCGACGACCTCCTCGGGCCGGTCGGGATCGACGAAGGTGACGCCGGGCACGAGCGGGGCGAACGGCGTGCGGTAGTGCTCGTCCCACGTCACCGAGAGCGAGCCCATGGAGCGGCCGGCGAACCCGTGCGCAACCGAAAGTGGAGAGCGTAGGATGACCCCGGAGAAAGCCCTTGGTTTCATGGCGGCGCTGCTCGGGCTGCTCGACGTGGCGCGGGCGGCCGCCGCCGGGACCGCGGCGCTGTGGCAGGACCTCCAGGCCGTCGATCCCGAGAGCGCGGCGCGCATCGACCCCAACGACCGGAAGCGGCTCGTGCGCGCGCTCGAGGTCTTCCGCACGACCGGCGAGACCATGACCGAGCACCACCGCCGCCACGATCACAAGGCGGTCGCGCCGCGCTACGCGCACGTGCTCGTCGGGGTCGCGCCGCCGCGCGACCGCCTCTACGGCGTCATC
>JAPKHB010000885.1 GCA_026647295.1 Planctomycetota bacterium
GGGACGAATCACGACGGGGTGTGGAACCCGCAGGGCGCGGCGCTCCGCATTGCCATCGTACCGCCATTTTGGATGACGTGGTGGTTCAAAATCTTGACGGTCGCAGCGACGCTTGCCGCCGTCGCCGCCGCGGCGGGTGTTGTTGGGGCCGCCGGTGCCGCCGTTGTGGCCGATCGCGATTCCGCCTTTCGCCGACGCAACCTCGGCGATGCCGGCCGCGGCGCCGTCGGCGTTTTGCGTGGCGGCGCCGCCGAAGCCCGAGACCGCAAAGCCGCGGCCGCCGCCCCGGACCGTGGCGTTGCCACCGGTGCCCGGCGCGGTGCGTGCGGTCTGGCCGCTGCCGCCGAGCGCGATGCCGAGCGTGTTGGCGATGCCGTCCTCGATCGACAGCTCGTGCGCATCGGGCGCGAACCAGCGGCCGGCGACGAGGCGGTTGTGCGACGGCGCTTCGTCCGCGTACGACAGGTTGAACTCCCGGTCGACCAGCCGCTGCGCGCGTTCGCTCGCGAAGTTCTCCGGCCCC
>JAPKHB010000886.1 GCA_026647295.1 Planctomycetota bacterium
CCAGGAAGGCGGCGAGCTGCGGCGTCACCGCCTCGCGCGAGTAGTGGGCGACCGCGTGCTCGCGGCCGCTCGCCCCCAGGCGCTCGCGCAGCGCCGGGTCGGCGCGCAGCGTCGTGATGGCCGCCGCGAGCGCGTCGATGCGCCGCGGCTCGGCGGCGAGGGCGAGCCGATCGAGTACGCGGTGAAGATGCGTCAGTTCGAGGCCGGTGCGCTGCTCAGCGAGCACCTCGCGGCGGGCCGGCTCGACGCCGCGCAACTCGAGCGGCTGGCCGCGCGACTCGCGCTCTTCTACGATCGGGCTCCCGCGGCCGGGGCCGACACGCCGTACGGCAGCCCCACGCGGATCGAGGCCGACACTTCGCAGGTGCTCGACGGCCTGGCGGCGTTCCTCGCGCCTGCGCAGGTGTCGGCGTTGCGCGAGCGCCTCGACGCGCGGGCGCGCGGCCTGCGGCCGCTGTTCGAGCGCCGCAAGGCGGCCGGTCGCGTGCGCGAGGGCCACGGCGACCTGCACCTGGCCAACGCT
>JAPKHB010000887.1 GCA_026647295.1 Planctomycetota bacterium
GAGTTGGTGCTGGATTTGGCGCAGTCTTCCGCCGCCGGCCGCGTGGTTTCGCTGCTGGAGGGCGGTTACGACCTCAATGGACTGGCGCATTCAGTGGCCGCACATTTGGAGAAAATGGCAGCCGCAGCCGCGCCGCGAGGCAGGCCCACAGCCACGCCTCGCTTCGTGCTGCCGGCGGCAAGTCCAAGGCCGGAGGCGAATTCAATCGGCGAGCGCAGGACGCTGCTCGCGCACATGCTGTTGGACCGAACGCTGATCACAACCTGACGTCTCCTGTGAGACGGAATGGGTGCATGCCATGAGCACCAAAGGGTGGCAAGATCAATCCGCGAGCGATGACTCCTTCCTCTCCGCTCGCCGGCGCATGGTGGCGCACCAGCTCGAGCGCCGCGGCATCCGCGATGCGCGCGTGCTCGAAGCCGTGCGCAGCGTGCCCCGCCACCTCTTCGTGCCGGAGCGCTTTCATGCTCTGGCCTATGATGACAGTCCGATCGCCATCGGATTCGGCCAGACCGTCTCCCA
>JAPKHB010000888.1 GCA_026647295.1 Planctomycetota bacterium
GCCATCCTTGGCCACGACGCGCTGACCGCGACCGTGGGGGCCAGCCTTGCGGCCCTGCTGCCGGCCGAGGCGCCGCGCCCCCTGGCCCTGCTGCACTGGGAGGAGACGCCGCCGCGCACCGGCGTTCCCTACATCGATCGACTGGCGCTGCAGGACGTCCGCGTGGGCGAGCGCGCACTCGACCGAGGCGAGACCATCCGGGCCCGGCTGGACAGCTACGAGGGCGCGCCGGCCGAGGCCGCGGTCGCCGTGCCCTATCCCTTCGACACCGGCGCCGAGCTGCTCGCCCAGTGCCGCCGCCACGGCCTGCGCATCAGCGAGCTGATGCTGGCCAACGAGTCGGCCTGGCGCAGCGAGGCGGAAACGCGTGCCGCGCTGATGCGCATCTGGGACGTGATGCGCGCCTGCGTGACGCGCGGCGTCGGCCACGAGGGCGTGCTGCCCGGCGGGCTCAACGTGCGCCGGCGCGCGCCGGCGCTGTACCGCAAGCTCAGCGAGCACGCGAGCGGACGCAACATGATC
>JAPKHB010000889.1 GCA_026647295.1 Planctomycetota bacterium
GTCACGATTTTCGAGGCGCTCCTCGATCGAGGCGACGTGAGGTCTGAGGCCGCGGAGGCGCTCGTAAAGGACGCGCGGCGTTTCAATATCCCGCTCCCGCCCGGCGCGGGCGGCACGAAGCGCGGGCGCAGCGACCGGCCCATGAAGAGCACCAGCCCGACCACGAGCAGGATGAACCCGACGAGGAGCGCGAGCGGGACGACGACGGCCGCGGCGAGCACGCCCGCCGTCAGCGCGCCGGCCGCGCCGAAGATCGCCGCGCGCCGCGGGTCGTCGTCGTCGAGGCCGAAGGCGAGGGCGGCGCCTTCGAGGGCGATCTCGTGCACGTGCCGCCGGGCGCCATCTACGACGGTCGCGGCGCGAGGCGCGCGCTCGTGTTCGAGTCGAGCGAGGCGGACGCCGAGCCCCCGCCGCCGTCCTGGGCGCGCGTGCCCGACGCGCCCTTCGCGCCGTTCGAGCTGGCTCCGCCGGGCGCGCTCCCCGTCCGCGAGGGTGAGCTCGAGGTCCATGAGGCGAGCGAGC
>JAPKHB010000089.1 GCA_026647295.1 Planctomycetota bacterium
GCGCATCGAAGGCGGCGGCCAAATTCTGTGCGCGTTCGCGAGAAGCCACTCGAGCACGCGCTTCGGCCAGCGCGGAGACTGCTTCGGGCGTAGGCGTGCCGAGGACCTCGAAGCGTCCGGCCTGCGCGGCGCGCGCGAAGGACTCGCGCGCGACGGCGGCGTGGCGGGGATCGATCTCGAAGGTGTGGAGCACGCCGTCGGGCGGCAGCGCCCGCGCAAGGCAGACGGCGCTGTAGCCGCCCAGCGTGCCGATCTCCACGAGCCGGCGCGCGCCCGCCATCCGGGCGAGCACCTCGAGGTGGCGGCCGTCGAAGGGGCCCACGGCGATCGCCGGGAGGCCGTGTTCGGCGCAGCGCCGGCGGATCTCGGCCAGGACCGCGTCCTCGGGCTCGAGCAGCCGCGCGACGTAGGGCGCGATGCGGGGGTCGGTCGCGCCGAAGCCCTTCCCGGAGCGCGGGGCGGGGGCGGGGTCGGAGGCGGGCGGGTCCACGCGGGGGAGCCTACGGGCGGTCCGCGCGGCGTGCGAGGATGGAGGCGTGGAGTCGCCTGCGCGCCGCGCCATCCTCGAGCCCATCGCGCCCGACCCGGCGAGCTTTGACGCCGGGGCGATGGCCTCCGGCGCGCCCGGGCCGCCGCGGCGCTTCACCTGGCGCGGGCGCGCCTACGCGGTGCGGGCGGTGCTGGACGTGCGCCGCGAGTTGACCCCCTGTCCGGCGGGCCCGCGCCGTGAACGCTATGTGCGCCGGCACGTCTACGAGGTACGCGTGGAGAGCGGCGAGCGGATGTGGATCAGCGGCTCGCGCGGCCCCGGAGCCCGCTGGCTCCTGCGCGCGCTGGCGCCGGCGGACTGACGGTCGCGGGGAGTCCGGATTCAGGGGGGCGCCGCCGCGTCGATGGCGGCCGGGAGCCGGTCGAGGAGCTCGGCCCAGGTGCCCTGGCCGAGCCGGCCCACGAAGCGCGCCTGGGCGGCCTGCCACAGCGGCGTCGCCTTGGCGAGCAGTCGCTGCCCCGCCGCGGTGAGCCGGGCGGTGGTCGTGCGGGCCGGTGCGGCCAGCCGCACCAGGCCCCGCCGGACCAGGGGCGTGAGGCTGCGTGTCAGGGCCGAGCGTTCAAGGACCAAGGTCCTGGAAAGCTGCGGCAGCGGGGAGGGGCCGTGGGCCCCCAGGGCGGCCAGGATCACGAACTGGGTCGAGCGCAGCCCGGCCGGCTCCAGGTGCTCGTCGAAAAGCCGGGTCACCGACCGCGCGGCGCTGCGCAGGTTCTGGCAGGCGCACACCCGCAGGGCTTCCGCGTAGGCCTCCGAGGCCGGTGTTCCGGGCTTCTTCCGCACGCAGCCACCTCCGGGGTCGGGGCCGGATCCTACCCCCGGACGCAAGCGGAGTGCCCGACCGGGGAGCCGAGAAATCTTCCCTGGTCGCCGGGTTGCCAGGCACCCCCCCCCGCGCCCCCGGGGTCGGGGCGGACACGCCGTCCGGCCGCCGCCCCGGGGGGCAGCCCCTTGACCCCTGCAGGGCCGGTGCGTAGAGTTTGCGCAGACCTTGCGTATGCAAGGCGCGCCGGGGCTGGCGCACGGGCGGGGGCCGACCTTCCACCTCGAGGAGGCTGCATGTACGCCCGGCAACCCCGTTTCCGATTCTCGCCCGCCCGCGGGCTCGTCGCAGCGCTGCTCGCGCTGGTCGCCTGCGCCTGTGGCGGCGGCGGCGGGGGCGGCGGCGGCCCGCCCGTCACCTTGCTGGCCACGCTCAAGGCCGTGCTGCTCGGCGCGAACGAGACCACGGTCGTGGACGCCAACGCGCGCTCCGCCCTCCTCCTCGAGGTGCGCAGCAACGGGGCGCTCACCTTCGCGGCCGCCGCCCAGGAGGCCTGGGTGGGGGACGTGACCGGGCTGCACATCCACCGGGGCGGCCAGGGGACCGACGGCCCGATCGAGGCGAACCTGCTCGGCGGGGGCGCCTCGTTCGACCCGGGCACGCGGGTCGCGTCCGGCACCGTCAACGTGGCGGCCGCGCTCGCGGCCGAGATCGCCGCCGACCCGGCGGCCTTCTACGCCAACGTGCACACCTCCGGGGCGCCGCTCGGCCTGGCCCGGGCGCAGTTGGCCGAGGCGGGGATCGAGGAGGCGCACGCGCTCCTGCGCGGCAGCGAGGAGACCGGCGAGCCCGAGCCCGACGCCCGGGGCGCCGCGACCTTCCGCGCCCACCCCGACGGTCAGGTGGACTACGTGATCGCCATGCGCTCGACGCCCGTGCCCATCGACCAACTCACGCTGGCGCACATCCACGTCGGGGGCCTGGGGGTGGACGGCGGAATCCTCGTGGACCTGGACGTCGCCTCGGCCACCCTGGACCTCCTCGCGGGGACGCTCACCCACACGGTCACCGCGCCGATGACGACGCTCGCGCGGCTGTGCCTGGACCCGGCGGGCTACTACGTGAACGTGCACACCGCGGCCGCCCCGGGCGGGGTGGCGCGCGGCCAGCTCGGCCGGGGCGTCCGGGAGCTGTGGGCCTGCTTGAGCGGGGAGGAGGAGGTGCCGGTCCAGGACGCCGGCGCCCGCGGCGGTGCCGCGCTGCGCCTGGAGAGCCTCACGGCGGGGCGCGCGATGCTGGCCGTCCAGCCCGGCGTCGCCGGGCAGGCGATCGGCGACCTGATCGGGGCGCACGTCCACGTGGGGGGCGCGGGGGTCAACGGGGGCGTCCTGATCGACCTGCGGGCCGGCGCGGACTACTCGACCAGCCCCTCGACCGACACCGGCGAGGGTTCGATCGCCTACACGCCGGCGACCTTCGCCCGGCTCCTCGCCGACCCGGCGGGGTTCTACGTGAACCTGCACAACGCCCCCTTCCCGGGCGGCTTCGTGCGGGGTCAGCTCTCCGACGTGCCGGTCGCATTCTTCGCCGCCATGACGAGCGCCCAGGAGGTGCCGGCGCCGGACCCCGATCCCGGACACTCCGGGTCGATCACCGCGATCTTCACGGGCGTGTTCCGCTGCCAGTTCACCGTCGAGATGGTGACCCCGGCGCCCGGCACGCTGATCGGCGGGCACGTCCACGACGGCCCGGCCGGCGTCGCCGGTCCCATCCTGATCGACCTGCTCGGCGCGCCCGGGGTCACGGTGTCGGGCGACCTCGCCTTTGGCGTCGCGCCCTTCACGGGCCGCACCTTCGTGCGCCTGTTGGCCGCCCCGGAGCGCTTCTACGCCAACATGCACGACCCCGCCTACCCCGGCGGCGTCGTGCGCGGGCAACTGTCCAAGGTCGACGGCGACCTGCCGCCGGCCAACCTGCACTACAGCGAGTCGCCCGCGGTGTACCCGGAGCAGAGCGCGATCACCCCCAACGTGCCGGCGAGCAGCGGCGGGCCGATCACCGCCTACAGCGTGGACCCGCCGCTGCCGGCGGGGCTCTCGCTCGATCCGGACACCCAACGCGGCGGGCGACATCGTCTACCCGCTGGACATCGAGGTGGTCGCGGTGGCGCCCACGGGGCTCTCGTACACCTCCCCCGTCACCTACACCCAGAACACGGCGATCGCGCCCAACGCGCCCTCGAACTCGGGCGGCAAGATCACGCTCTACGAGATCTCGCCGGCGCTGCCGACGGGGCTCTCGATCGACGCCGACACCGGGGTGATCTCGGGCACCCCGACGGTGACCCAGGACGCCACGAACCACACCGTGACCGGCTCGAACGCGGCCGGCTCCACGACCTTCGACGTCAACGTCACGGTGACGGCGGAACTCCAGCCGCCCAGCAACCTGACCTACGACGACACCACGCCGACCTACGAGACCGGCTCCGCGATCACGCCGAACTCGCCGTCGGCGAGCGGCGGGGCGATCGACTCGTATTCGGTCTCCCCGAGCCTGCCCGAGGGGCTCACGCTCAACACGACGACCGGGGTGATCTCGGGCACGCCCACGGAGGTGACCGCGTCGGCCACCTACACCGTGACCGCCTCCAACGCGGCGGGGGACGCCACGGTGGACCTGACCATCGAGGTGGTGCTCGGGCCGCCCAAGGGCCTGTCCTACTCGCCCAACAACACGGTGGGCTACGTCGACGTGGCGATCACCGACATGGAGCCGACCATCGGCGGCGGGGGGGGCGTGACCTACACCATCTCGCCGGACCTGCCGGCGGGGCTCTCGATCGACGCGGACACCGGGGTGATCTCCGGCACGCCCACCGAGACCAGCGACCTCACCACCTACACGGTCACGGCCACGAACTCGGCCGGCGACACCACCGCGACGGTGCAGATCGTCGTCTACGAGTGACGGCGGGTCGGGGCGCGGCCCCCCGCGCCCGGCCCCGGCTTTACATCGGCCGGCAGGCGCTACCGTGGGGGCGCCCCGAACGGGGCGCCGCGCCCGACGTCCGGGCGCGCCGAGGAGGACCCCATGACCCCGACCCTCACCCGCGGCCTGCAGGCCGCCGCCCTTGCCCTCACCCTCCTGCTGGGCGTCCAGAGCGCCCGCGCCGAGACCACGACCTGGAAGGTGGACCTGGTCCACTCCACGGTCGCCTTCCGCGTCAAACACCTGGGCATCTCCCACACCCACGGGCGCTTCAACGCCTTCGCCGGCACGTTCTGCCTGGACGACGAGGACCTGTCCAAGGCGCGCGTCTCGATCGAGGTGGACGTGAACAGCATCGACACGAACAACGGCCAGCGCGACGAGCACCTCAAGGCCGAGGACTACTTCCACGCCGAAGCCCACCCGAAGATGACCTTCGAGAGCACGCGCGTCGAGAAGGTGGAGGGGGGCTACCGCGTCACCGGCGACCTCACCCTGCGCGGCGTCCGGCGCAGCGTGGTCCTCCGCATGACCAAGGTGGGGGAGGGCGAAACCCCCTTCAAGGACTACCGGATCGGCTTCGACGGGGGGATGCAGATCCGCCGCAGCGAATTCGGCATGCAGGGCGGCCTGCCGATGGTGGGCGACGAGGTGGACATCACCCTCGCGATCGAAGCGATCCGGCAGTAGCCGGCGCGCCCTCCGGCCGAGCGCCGGCCCGCCCCTCGTCCAGGTGCACGCGGTGCGTCCCCGCCGCGGCGGCCTGGGGGCTGTGCGTCACCATCAGGATGGCCGTGCCCGACTCGGCGTTGACGCCGGCGAGCAGTTCGAGCACCTCCCCGGCGAGGGCCGGGTCCAGGTTGCCCGTCGGCTCGTCGGCCAGCAGCAGCGCGGGCGCGTTGGCCAGGGCCCGGGCGATCGCGACGCGCTGCTGCTGGCCGGCGGAGAGTTCGCGCGGCAGGTGCAGGGCGCGGTGCTCGAGCCCCACGCGCGCCAGGAGCGCCTCGGCGCGTTCGTACTGCTCGCGCCGGGCCCGCCCCAGCAGCGCGAGCGGGAGCATCACGTTCTCGCGCGCCGAGAGGTAGGGCACCAGGCTGAAGCTCTGCATCACGAAGCCCAGATGCCGGCGCCGGAAGCGGGCCCAGAGGGCGTCGCTCTGGCCGTCGAGCGCCGCGCCGCGAAAGCGCACGGTGCCCGCGCTGGGCTTGAGCAGGCCGGCCAGCGTGAGCAGGAGCGTCGTCTTGCCCGAGCCCGAAGGCCCGGTCACCGTCACGAAGGCGCCCTCGGGCACGACGAGGTCCACGCCGCGCAGCGCGTCCACGGCGACGTCGCCCCGGCGGTATTGCTTCGAGAGGCCGCGGGCCTCGAGCACCGGCTCCGCGGCCATCACACCTCCTGCATGTTGGCGCTCGGGTCGAAACGCGCGGCGAGCCAGGCGGGAAGCAGCGAGCCCAGCACAGCCACCGCCGTGGCCAGGAGGACGGCGAGCCCCACCCAGCCGGGCAGCGCCCGCACCTCGAGGCCCAGGACCGCCGGCCCGAACCCCACGACCGCCAGGGTGCCCAGGCCGTAGCCCAGCAGGCCGCCCACCGCGCCCAGCACGACGGCCTTGAGCAGGAAGAGGCCGAAGATGCTCGCCCGCGGCGCGCCGATCATCCGCAGGATCCCGATCTCCCGCCGGCGCTGGCTCACGTTCGCCCACATGAAGTTCCCGATCGAGAGCCCGCCGACCAGGAGCACGATCAGCAGGATCCCCCAGGACAGGCGGTCCATCAGGCGGTTGGTCTCGACCTGGGTGGACACGATCTGCGCGATGCCCACGACGCGGGTGTCGGGGAGCACGTTGCGCAACTTGGAGAGCAGGCCGTCGCCGATCGCGCTGCAGCACCCCATCACCTCGATGGCGGAGAGCTGGCGGCCGACGCCGAGCAGGTCCTGCATCTCGTGCAGGTGCATGAACACCCGGTCGTCGTCCACCGTCCCCGTGGCCGGCAGCAGGCGCGAGACCTTGAGCGCACGGCCCGCCACCGTGAGCGTATCGCCCTTGGCGACGCCCAGGCGCGCGGCGGCCTCCTCGCCGACCAGGCACTCGTCGGGCGCGAGTTGCTCGACGGGCTTGCGGCGCAGGCGCTCGTCGGCGTTCGGGCCCAGGTCTCCGAGGCAGGCGTGCGCCGTCGCGGCGGGCTCCAGGCCCGCGAGCTGCCAGGTGGGCTTGGAGGCCACCTCGTGGTCGGGCAGGATCCCGGTCAGCACGACCGGGACGGCGCCGATCCGCACCCGGCGCGTGAGCTTGGGCGAGAGGTTCTCGACGCCCAGGAGCGCCGAGGACACCATGCGCTCGACGTACTCTTCCGGGAAGGTGGGGGCGTCGATGTCGGCCGTGTGGTAGTCGTCCACCGAGGCGCCCTGGGGCAGCACGAGCACGTTGGCGCCCAGGCTGTCGAGCTTCACCGCCACGGCGTGTTCCGAGGCCCGGGTCACCGACCGGATGCCGACGATCACCGCGATGCCCAGCGTGATCGCGACCAGGCCGGACACGACGCTCCCGCGCCGGTGGCAGAGTTCCTTCCACATCACGAGGCCCAGGCGCATCGTCGCTCCGCTCGCATCTTGCGCCCCCGGGGGGCGCCGCCCTCACGCTACTGGCAGCCGCCGCACCCCGGGTCCGTGCAGCAGGGGGCCTTGCGCTTCACCGCCTCGAGGATCTCCTTCGCGCCGGGAGCGCCCTCCAGCCGTCCGAGCGGCTGGCCCTTGGCGTTCACCACCGCGAGCACCGGGCGCGGCGCGTCGGCCGGCACCTTCCACTCCGCGGCGAAGCCGGCCTCGGCCGGGTCGGCGGGGTCGACGAGCACCGTGCCCACGGCCTCCTTCAGCGTCCGGCTCACCTCGGAGAGCGCTTCGTACAGCGCCCCCCGCTCGGCCATGTCCGGGCGCGCAAAGGCGATGAGCGCCACGCGCTTTTGGGCGAGGAGTTGGAAGGTGGCCGCCTTGCCCGGGCTCGGCACCAGGCGCAGGAGGCGCTCGAGGGCCTGCTCGTCGGCCGGGCGCACGGCGCCCACGGCCACGCCGTTCTGGGCCACGACCAGCAGGAGGGGGACGGGCGCGGCCTGCACCCGGAACCGCGCCACGGCGTCGGCGTTCTCGGCCACGGCGCGGTCGAGGTCGACCACGGCGCTGGCCGCCACGCGCCCGCGCGCGGCCGTGGCCACCTCGCGGGCCTTGGCCAGGCCCGGGGTCTCCCCCTGGTACAGCACGAGGAACACCACCTGCCCCAGGCGGTTGGCTTCCGCGATCCGGCGCAGCGTCGCGCTGGGGGGCGGCTCGGCAGGCGCGCTCTCGCCCCGCGCCGGGGCCGGGCCGCGCGCCAGCGCCAGCGCCGCAAGGAGCGGAACGAAGAGTCGGGACCAGGGCATCGCTTCCTCCGGGGCAGGGCCCCGTGGGGGGCCGGGTCCGAGCATACGGGGCCCCCCGGGGGGGCCAAGCCCCGCTGCCACGCGCCCGCGCCGCAATCCGACCCCGGACCGCCGCGGTGGCTTATGTCCCGCCCCGCGGGCGGATAGGGTGCCGCCCGATGGCCCCGCGATCCCCGTTCGATGGTCCCCCGCTCGGCGCGGATCCCCGTCCCCGCCGGGCCTTCGGGCCGCGCCGCCTCGCCCTCCTGCTCACCGGCTCGCTCGCCCTGGCCCTCGGGGTGCTCGGCGTGCTGCTGCCCCTGCTCCCGGCCACGCCGTTCGTGCTCCTCGCGGCCGGCTGCTACGCCTCGGCCTGGCCCGCCATGCACCGGCGCCTGGCCCGCAGCCGGCTCTTCGGCCCGATGCTCGCGGCCGGACCCGAGGAGCGCTACCTGCCCCGGGCCGTCAAGTGGGGGGGGATCGCCTTCACCTGTGCCTCGATCGGAACGACGCTCGTCGTGCTGCGCCCGGCCGCCTGGCTCTGCGCCCTGCTGGTCGCGATCGCGCTCGGCGTGAGCGCGTTCCTCCTCTGGATGCCCGCGGGCCCGCGCGGGCCCGTCAGCGGGCCTGCGCCCGGGCGTCGATCCGGGTCTTGAGCACGCGGGCGGTGCTCGCGGCCTGCCGGCGCACGTCGGCGTCGGGATCGGCGCGGGCCAGCGCCTCCACCCGCTCGAGCAGCGCGGGCGTGGGCGAACGCTCCGCGAGGAGCGCCTCGAGCGTGCGGCGCCGCTGGGCGGCCTCGTCGCTGGCCAGCGCCTCGGCCAGCGTCTTGCGCAGCGCCGTGTGCTGGGCGAGGTAGGTGGGCTGGGCCAGGGCCCGGCCGAGCAGCCCGGCCGCTCGGTCGCGCACCCCCGGATCCGGGTCGTGGTGGAAGGCGTCGACGGTCACCGCCCCCCAGGCGTCGTAGGGGCGCAGTTCCAGCGCCTCGAGTGCGAGGCGCCGCGGGCGGGGGTCTCCCGTGCGATCCCGCAGGCGGCCCTGGAGCACGTGGATCAGTTCCGGGTGGGTGGCGGGGCGCAGCGCGCGCGCCAGCCTTACGCCCCAGGCCTCGTCCGGGGCGGCCTCGGCGGCGGCGAGCAACTCGAGCGCGAGGGCGGGATGGCTCTCCGCCGCGCCCTGAAGGCGGTAGAGGGCCTGCGCGAACGCCCGCTCCCAGGCCGCCTCCGTCGCGCCGCCTGCCGCCCTGGCCGCGGCCTTCTCGCCGAGCAGGCGCACGTAGGCTTCGACTTGCGCGGCGAGTTGCTCGGAGGGGGTCTTGCGGGGCGCGCCGGGTGCGGCCGGCGCGGCCCGCGCCCCACCCTCTCCTTCCGCCGTCCCGCCCGGGTCCGGCGCGGCCGGCGTGCCCGTGCCGGCGCTGCCCGGGGTGGGCCCGGACGCCTCCGTCATGGCCGGCGGCCCCTCGGCCCCAACGCCGAGCGCGCCGCGCGTCCCCCCCGCGCCCGGCGGGCGCAGCAGGAGCCACACCCCCCCGATCGCAAGGGCCCCGAGGGCCAACGCGAGGAGCGCGGCCCGCGAGCCTTCGCCCGGGCGGCGCCGCTCCGGCGCCGGGGCCCGCCCTGGGCTAGTCATCCAGCACGGCCTCGAGCGTGTAGGGATGGGGCGGTGCGTTCATGGCGGGGTTGTGCACCACCAGGTACACGGTGCCCGTGGCCCCGAAGGTGTGGTCCAGGAAGGGGTCGCCGTCGTTGGGACCGTCGACGCGGAAGCAGTTCCGGCGGCCTTCGGTGAGCCGGTTGCCCGCGGCGTCGTACAGGTCCAGGCGCAGCGGCCCGTTGTTGCCCGCGCCCAGCCGCGCGTCGAGCAGCGTCGCCTCGAGCCGCTGGCCGGCCACCGCCGGGAGCGCGTACACGTCCACGTCGGGGGCGGTCAGGAGCGACCCCAGGAGGCGCAGCACCCCGGGCCCGGGCCCGAGCGGCACGGCCTGGGCGGCGGCGAGGTCCGCGGGCGTGATCCCGGCGGCCAGGTCGTCGTTGGGCTCGAGCTCCGCCACCGGCAGGCCCCCCTGGTTCACGCCAAAGCGCACGAGGCGCGGATAGGCGAGCGGCCGGCCGTCCGTGTCGCGCAGGGCCGTGAGCAGCGAGACCTCCACGAAGGGGTCCGCGCCCGGGGCGAGCGAGCCCGCGGGGTCGAAGGCCACGACGCAGGGGTCGGCGAGGCCCAGCGTGCCCGGGACGGCGACGCCGTTGTTGCGCACCTGGATCCCGGCCAGGAGCGTGGCCGCGTCCACGGGCTTGTTGAAGCACAGGTAGAACGTGTCGGTGTGCAGGGGAAGCGGCTGCCCGGTGTGGAGGCGGACGCCGGGGAGCGTCCCGACGTGGACGAACGGCAGGGGGGTCCCCGCGGCCCGGAAGCCGATCGGGCCGGCGTTGGGCCCGCCGTAGCAGCCCATGTCGTTGCGGCTCCCGTCCGGGTCGTTGAACGCCGCCGCGGGATGCCCCGCGTCGCGCGCCGGCGAACCCGCCTTGAGCGTGAAGAGGTCCGAGAGGACCGCGTTGTCATTGAGCACGCCCAGCGGCATCAGGTCCACGAGGTCCTTGGCGAAGAAGGGCTCCCCGGAGCGGTTGCCCAGGCCCAGGGGCGGGCTCTGGTCGCGCACGAGCGTGTAGGTCGGCCGCACGCCCTCCTCTTCCTCCACGTCGTCGGGGTTGAAGGCCGCGATGCAGTTGAGGATCCGCGACTGCATGTCGCCGTCGAACGCGCCGCTGTTGTTGTCGAAGCCGAACTTGCCGTCCTGTCCGCAGTAGGCCGCCGTGTTGTTGACGATCTGCCAGCCGGGGCCGCCCCCGTTGATCTGGAAGCCGCTCGCGCTCCCCAGGGTGGCCACGTTGTTGCGCACGTGCAGGTCCGCGACGGCGTTGGTGCTCTGGCTCAGTTCGAAGCCGGCCTCGGAAGAGTCCTGGCCCCCGCCCCCGGCGAAGTTGCGCTCGGCCAGCATCGCCCCGAAGCGCGCCTGCGGCTCCAGCTCGATGGCCGCGTCCGAGCCGTCCGCGCTCGACCGGGAGGTGTTGTGGCCCACGTAGAAGATGCCCAGGCTGCGCACGTCGGACGAGGTCCCGCGGCGGTCGTCGATCTCCATCGTCTCCTCGCCGTCCAGGTCGTTGTTGTAGACGACCGCGCAGAACACCCCGTCCGGGAACGGGTACACGGCGGTGCTCTCGCCGAGGTAGTCCCGCGCCTCGACCGAGAGGGCGGGGTCCTCGGTGCCGTGGATGGTGTTCTCGACCAACCGGACCACCGTGCGGCCGCCGTGCGTGACGCCGACGTCGATCTCCACGTCCTCCGCGCCCCCGAACGAGACGTTGCGCTGCACGTCGAGCGTGATCACGCCCTGGTCGTGGGCCTGGTCGAGCCCCTCGTTCTCCTCGTCGTCGATGTCCACGAGTTCGCTCTCGGTCACGCCCCAGAAGTTGTCCTGGATGATCACCTGGGTCGTGCGCCCCGCCGCGACGGTGATGTCGCCCTCGAAGTAGTCGCCGTTGCTCCCGACGCCGACGTTCTCCTCGAAGCGCAGCACCGCGTCCACGCCGGCGAAGACCGCCTCGGTGTTGTCGTCGATCGCGTTGTTGAAGTCGATCGAACGGCTCGACCCGCCGGAGA
>JAPKHB010000890.1 GCA_026647295.1 Planctomycetota bacterium
CGTTCACGGTCTGCGGGGTCATCCACCACTCGCCGCGGTCCGGGGTCTTGCCCAGCTTGGCCCGCTGGTGCGCGTACTCGGCCTGCGCCGCGCGCAGCGCGTTGCCCAGCGGATCGTCGGCCTTGACCTCCAGCGCGGAATAGTCGCGCCAGACCTCGGGGTAGCCGATCTTCACGCCGAAGGTGGAGAGCTTCTTGAGCGCCGCCTGCCGCGTGGCGTCGTCCATCCAATCGAGCTTGCGCAGGCGTTCGCCATATGCCGCGAGCAGGGTGTCCACCATCGCCTGGGCGCGGGTTTTCGCTTCCGGACTGAAGCGCCGCGCGACATACAGCTCGCCGAGCGCCTCCCCCATCAGATTGTCGATCACCTCCTTCACGCGGCGCCAGCGCGGCCGCAACTCCTTGGCGCCGGTCAGCGTCGTGCCGTAGAATTCGAAGTTCTCATTCACAAAGGCCGCGCTCAGAGCCGGTGCCGCCTCAGCGAGCAGATGCCAGCGCAAGTAGGTTTTCCAATCGGAGAGC
>JAPKHB010000891.1 GCA_026647295.1 Planctomycetota bacterium
GCTGTGCTGGCGCTCGAGCGCCACTCGGCGCACCCGATCGCGGCCGGGTTCGCGGCCGCGTGGCCGGGCGTGCGCGAAGCACGCGCCGAGGGCGTCGCCAGCACGACCGGCGGCGGGCTCGAGGGCCTGGTGGACGGGCGCCGCGTCGCGGTCGGCTCGCCGGCCTTCGTGCTCGCCCGCGCGGCCGACCCGGACGGCCTCGCGGCCTCGCCCGGCGCCGCCGGCCTGACGCCCGTGCTCGTGGCCGCGGACGGGCGGGTCGTGGCGCGCGCCGGCTTCGGCGACCGCGTGCGCGCGGACGCGCCGGCGACCCTCGCCGCGCTGCGCGCGCGCTTCGGCCGCCGCCTCGACTTCAGCGCCTGCGGCCCACGCAGCGCCTGGCCGCTCGCCCTGCGCCTGCGGCGCACGCGGGTCGCCCCGCGCGAGGCCTGGATCGGCAACGCCGCGCAGACGCTGCACCCGGTTTCCGGTCAGGGCTTCAACCTCGGCCTGCGCGATGCCTGGGAACTCGCCGAGCGCCT
>JAPKHB010000892.1 GCA_026647295.1 Planctomycetota bacterium
GAGGAGCTGGAAGAGCAGCACCACCGGGCGCTCCAGGCCGCTCCACACGTCGTCGAGGAGGCGCTCGGCGATCTCGCCGGCCGTGACGCGATAGCCGAGGAAGGTGAGGCGAAGGCGCGCGAGCCAGCGCAGGAGCGGCGAGGCGTGGAATGGATTCTTGTCGTTCTCGCGGACGGCGACGATCTGGAAGGTGCTCAGGCCGCCGTCCGCGCCGACCTGCACGCGCTGCTCGCGACCGGCGCCGCGGGCCTGATCTTCACGGGCCTCGGCGCGCCGGCGCGGGCGCGGCTCCGGCGCGCGCTCCGCGCCCGCGACTTTGACCTCGTCGTCGACCTGCAGGGGCTGATGAAAAGCGCGCTTCCCGCGCGCCTCGCCGGACCGGTCAGCGGCTACGACGCCGACAGCGCCCGTGAGCCGGCCGCCACACGCCTCTACAGCCGGCGTTTCGCCGTGCCATGGGGCCTGCACGCCGTTGAGCGGACGCGGCGGCTGCTTGCGGCGGCCGTGGGCTACCCCGTGCC
>JAPKHB010000893.1 GCA_026647295.1 Planctomycetota bacterium
CCTCGCAGCGCGTCGGCCAGCTCCTGCACGGAGAAGGGGTTCACCGTGGTGCGCGCGCCGATCCAGAGCAGATCGATGCCGTGGCGCAGCGCCGCCTCAACGTGTTCGTGCATTGCGGCATGCTGCAGATCAAACTGCGCGACCTGGTCGGCCTGCCCCGCGTTTACGCGAGCCGCTTCGCGCAACCGCTCGATCTGCAGCCGGTTGCCAATCGCTTCCGGCAAACCGCATTCAACATTCCGCACTTCGGCGCCGGCTTCTTCCGCGAAACGTTGCTGCTGGGCGCGCAATGCGAAAACGTGTACGTCGACACTTCCAGCTCCAACGAATGGATCCCCACGCAACCCGAGAAGCTCACTCTCGCGGAGGTTTTCCACCGCAGCCGCGCCGTCTTTGGAGCTGAACGGCTGCTGTTCGGCACCGATTCCGGTGTGTTTCCGCGCGGCTGGCGCAGCGAGGTACTCAATACACAGCGGCTGGCCATGGCACAGGCGGATTTCACTCAAGAAGAAATGGCATT
>JAPKHB010000894.1 GCA_026647295.1 Planctomycetota bacterium
GGCGCTGTCGCGGGCGAACCAGGCGCGCGCATAGACGGCCAGCGCCAGCGCCACCGCCTGCGTCAGGAGCAGCATGATCGCCGACAGCCCGTCGGCGGCGAGATCGATGCCGAGCGGCGCGCCCCAGCCGCCGACGGCGTGCGTGCGCGGACCGTCGGCGACGAGCTGGCGGGCGAGCGCGAGGGTCAGGTCCTTCTCGATCGCGCCCTCGGCCTGCGTGCCCGCGTCCCCGCCGCCGTGCCCGGGGTCCAGCACCACGACGCGCAGCGCCCGCGGGCCCGGCGGGCTCTCGGGCGCGAAGCGCTCCTCGCCCCCGGCGCGCACGAACTCGAGCGTCCACCGGCCCGGCGACGCGACGGTGCGGAAGCCCGCGGCCTCGGGCGCCGGGCCGCCCGCCGCCGGCGCCACCCAGGCGAACTCCCAGGGCAGGTCGGCGACGCCCCAGGTGTCGAGCTTCAACCGGAGCCGCAGCCCCTCCCCCTCTCCGAGCAGCGGGCGGCTCCTCTCGTAGAAGCCGCGT
>JAPKHB010000895.1 GCA_026647295.1 Planctomycetota bacterium
GTATTGCATGCAACGCCCCAGCCGTTACAGGAACACCTCTATTGCAAGGCGGTGATTGCGGACGAACACTGTTTCTTCGCCTGCCGCTTGCGATAGCACTCCCAAATGATCGCGGTCACCTCGCGTTGCACCGCGAGAGCGGGCTGGGAGGCTTCCACCACCACCATTTGCGGCAGGCTGTGCTGCAGGCTGAGATAGCCCTGGCGCTGTTGTTCCAGCCAAGCCGGTGAATGCTCGCCTTTGCGGCGATAAAGCAGCTCGCCGGGCGCATCGAGCAGGATGATCAAATCCGGGGTGGGCCAGCCGAGATTGAGCAGCGCCCGGCGCATGCGCTGGCGCAGCGTGGTGGCCGGCCGCGCGACCCAGGCATCATAAACAAAGCGATCGAACACCACGATCCGGCCGCGCCATTTTTGGAAATGCGCATAGCCGAAGCGATACCATTGTTCCAGCATGCGATTCACAAAGCCGACGGGCTTGAGCAGCAGCCGCAAGCCGGCGGAGCGGGCTGCCTTCTGC
>JAPKHB010000896.1 GCA_026647295.1 Planctomycetota bacterium
ACGGGAGCGGGCGGCTTTGTCGGCGGCAGCGTTGCCGCGCAGGCGGACCCCGGCTGGGAAGTGCACGCGCTGACGCGCAAAGACCCGCTCGGCGGTCCCGTGAATGTGCGCTGGCACTCGCTCGATCCGCTCGATTTCGAGACGCTGGCCGCGGTGCGGAGCGTGACCGGGCTGGCGCCGAAGCCCGAACTGGCGCTGGAGGCGGAGATCGTCGAGGCGTTGGATCGGTACTTCGGCGAGGAGCAGCGGGATGCGGACGACCTGACCCGCGACGACGAGGCGGCGGGAGCGGATCTGGAGCAGCTTCGCGACATGGCGAGCGAGGCGCCGGTGATCCGGCTGGTGAACGCGATGATCGCGCAGGCGGTGGAAAAGCGCGCGTCGGACATCCACATCGAGCCCTTCGAGAAGGACTTCCGCATCCGCTTCCGCGTCGACGGCGTTTTGCAGGACCAGGATCCGCCGCCCAAGGAGCTCAAGGTAGTGCCCGTGGGCCTCGCGGTAGGCCTCGCACAACTC
>JAPKHB010000897.1 GCA_026647295.1 Planctomycetota bacterium
GCACCTTCAGCGCCTTGGCTTGCGGCGCGAGGCGCGACGGAGCTGCGAGCGACAGGTCGGTCCCGAACGCCATGTCGAGCTGAGTGAAGAAGTACGGCGCCGCCGAGAGGTCCACCATCTCGACCGCGTCCTCCCCCGCGCCGGGCGCTACGGGGATGGGCAGCACCATCGCCAGCTCGCCCTGCGCCAACAGGCTCATCTCGTAGACCACGAGCTGCCTGCCGCCCTCCGCCCGCACGAAGATGTGCGTGCCCGAGACGCGCTCGATCCTCGACGAGAAGCAGCACACGATCAGGCCACCTCCCGCTCGTCGCACGTGGCGCGGGCGGCGAGCGCGTCGACCACGTCGCGCCAGGCGGCGTCGGCGACCGCGAGCGCCGCCTCGAGGCGCGGCAGCTGCTCGTCGGCGGTCACCGCGTCGGTGGAGGTGCCGGTGATCCAGTCGTGGTGGTTGGCGAGGACCACGTCGTGCCAGGCCGGCGCGAGCGCCTCGGAGCCCGGGCGCACGAAGGCTAGGAA
>JAPKHB010000898.1 GCA_026647295.1 Planctomycetota bacterium
AATTCATCTGATGAATGACCACGTCATCGCGATGCACCACGTCACCAAGACGTTCGGCAAGAAAGTGGCAGTTGACGATCTCTCGCTGCTGGTGCCGGCGCAGAGCATCTACGGCTTCATCGGGCCGAATGGCTCGGGCAAGACCACGCTGACCTGCGCGCTCAATCTGGCCGGGTGGCGCTTCCTCTCCGACGAATTCGCGGTGATCGACCCGGAAACTTGCGAGCTGCTGCCCATGGTGCGCCCCGCCCCGCTGAAAAACCGCTCGATCCCGGTGATCGGCGAGCGCGAAGCTGCGGTGCTCGGCCCGCTGTTTGCGGGCACGCGCAAGGGCGATGTCGCCCACTTCGTCCCCGACCGCGACAGCACGCTCGCCCGGCACCGCCGCGCACGGCCACGGATGGTGGTGTTTCCGCGCTATGAAGCGGGCGCACGCCTGCACTGCGCGGCGCTGGACGGCGCCGCGGCGGTGATGCGCCTGGGCCTGAACAGCTTCAACTACCGCGCCCTCGGTCCGGT
>JAPKHB010000899.1 GCA_026647295.1 Planctomycetota bacterium
GCGGTAGCCCGAGCGCGGATACGTCATGTAGACGTGATCGAGCTCGATGATCGGCACCTTCGGATCGAGCCGCTCGGGGATGACGAGGTCCTTCTTGCCCGCGAACGCGTCGGCCTCGCGCCGCTCCTGCAGGACCTGCCAGATCTCGCGTGCGAACGTGACGGCGTTGACGTACGAGAGACGCACTTGCGACACGCTGTTCATCGAGCCGAGCAGCGTGGGCACGAAGCCGAGCGCGAGGTAGATCGGCATCGCGCCGATGAAGTGCAGCTCCGACGCGCCGGCGGGCGTGTGCAAGCTCTGCATGAAGACCGAGAAGAACAGCGCGGCGAGCAGCGTGCGCAGCGAGAGCCCCGAGGCGTCGCCGGGGTGCGCGGGGCGGAAGTCGTGGGCGAGGTGCTCGGCGCGTACGCGGTGCTCGAGGCCGAAGCGCAGCCACGACACGCCGAGGCGCTCGGAGGCTCTCCAGGGTGGAGCATCGACGGGCTGCGCCCCGGCGAGCGAGGCGGCGAGCAGGAC
>JAPKHB010000009.1 GCA_026647295.1 Planctomycetota bacterium
CTTGCCCTGGCGGGGTTCTTCCCACTGCCGCGGCGGCGCAAGCCCGCCCTCGCGCAGCAATGGGCCATCGACGCAGAGATCTTCCGCACCGTGGTCAGCGAGTGCATCCCGCCGCGGGAACTCCGCGACGCGGCCCGCCGGGAGGGGATCCCCTACCTCGAGGAGCGGACCGACCCCAAGGACGACCGCAGCGTGCGGGCCCGGGTCCTTCTTGCGGCGTACTGGATCTCGCAGGTGGGGCACGGACTGCGCCCCCCCGACGCCGGCGAGGCGTGACGGCGGGCGCCCGCCGCCCCCGCGCGTCAGTCGAGCGCGCGGCGCAGCAGGGGCGCCACGACGAAGGGACGGGCGCCGCGCGCCTCGAGCCGGTAGACGCCCGGCGCCTTGACCCGAAACCGCAGCGAAGGGCCGTAGCCGGGGGCGATGGGCGCCCCCGCGGCGCTCACCGTGCGTTCGGCGAGCTTGCGCCCGTCCGCGCCAAGGACGCGCATGCCCACGCCCTGCTCGGGGCCTTCGACGAGCACGAAGAGGTAGTCAAAGCCCGGCATGCAGCCCGCGAGCCCCACCAACTCGAAGCGCTTGCCCAGGCGCACGCGCACCTGCGGATCCACGCCCGTGCCGAGGTGGATCGGCGCGCCCCCCAGGCCCGCGCGGTCGAGCAGCATCCGCTCCCCGCCCGAAGGCGTGCCCATCGGGGTCACGAAGCGGTACACGCCCGGGTAGTAGGGCCGGAACCAGACCAGGAGCGCGTTCTCCTGCGAGCGCGCGCTGGCATGGGGGCCGATGCCCTCCAGCGTCACCCAGCGTTCGCCCCGGCGCACCTGCACGATGCGCGTGAGCGGCGTGTGGGCGACGTAGAGGAAGGCCAGGTCGCCGGGGCCGGCCCCGAACGCGTCCGGATCGTCCGCGATGGGCCCGCGCGGGACCTCGGGCGGCGGCTCCAGGGCCGGCGGTTCGACGGACTGCCCCGGGGCGAGCGGGCGCAACCGCAGTCCGTAGGTGCCCCCGCCGTCGAAGAGCCCCCGCACCTCCAGCACGTACGGGGCGGGCTCCACCGCGGGCAGCGGCCCTTCGGGCACCGCGAAGCGCACGCCGGGCCGCGCCATCCAGGACAGCGCCGAGGCCTCCGAGTCGGCGCGCACGGCGCCGTCCGGCCCCCGCACGCGCAGGCGCACGCGCCCGGCGCTGCCCTCGGTGGGCTCGATCTCGTAGGCCTGGCCCGGCTCGACGCAGAGGATCCAACCGTCGGCCTCGCGCAGCAGCAGTTCCCCCACCTGCGCCACCGGGCGGTCCGGCACCAGGTAGCGCCAGTGCGCCGGCGCGCGCCGCCCCTGCGGGTCGAGCGTCTCGAGCCGCACGCGCGCCCGGCCGACGGAGGCGGAAAAGCCGCCCACGCCCACTTCCCAGCGGCCCCGCGCCTCGGCCTCGACCTCGTGGACCGCGGGCGCGCCCGGGGCCGGGCTCGTCACGCTCACGAGCGCGGGCTCCCCCGGCCGCCCCCACTCCAGCAGCGCGCGCCCGAGCGTGTCGGGCAGCACGCTCACGCGGTAGCGGGCGCCGGCGACGAGCCGGACCTCGAGCCGCACCCGCGCGCCCGGCGCCTTGACCTCCACGGACACGGCCTTGCCCGTGGCCTCCAGCGTCGCGGGCGGCGCCGCCAAGGCCGCCCCGGACCCGCCCCACAGCGCGCCCAGCAGCCCGAGCAGGTAGGGTGCCCATCCATGAGCGCGCCCCCCTCGTCCGCCGCGTCCCCGCCGCCCCCGCCCGCGTCCGCGCCGCCCCCCGTGGTCCACGCCCTGCTGGTGTGCCGCGCGGTGCGCCGCGGGCCGGGCGGGGAGATCACGCTCGCCGACGTCGTGGAGGTGCTGGCCGTCGACGAGGTGCCCGCGCGCGTGGGGCCCCTGTGCTTCGTGGCCTTCGTAAGGGGGCTTGGCGCCGGGCCGTGCCAGGGGGCGTTCCGGCTCTCGGACGCCGCCACCGGCGCGCCCATCGGCCGCCTGCCGCTCGCCGTGGAGGTGCCCGCGGGCTTTGCCGATCGGCAGGTGGCGCTCCAGGTCGAGCTGGCCGAACTCCCCGTGGAGCGCGGCGGCTGGCTCACCTTGGCGCTCGAATGGGACGGCGCCGAGATCGCGCGCACCCGCTTCGCCGTCGGCACGCGCGCGCGGCGCGGCCCCCCCGCCCCGGGCGCCTAGCCGACCCCGGGCCCGGAGCGCGGGCGCAGGGAGCGACGGAGACGTCGGGGGCGGGCGCAGCGGCATCAGGCCTCCGGGGAGAAACAACGCCGCGCACGCGCCCCCGCCGCGGGCGCGCCGGCACGCGCGCGCCCTGGCCGGTAGGATCCGCCCCCGATGCGCCTGCGCCTGCACAACCTCATCTTCCTCACGATGGCGCTCGGCGCGGGGCTCGGGATCTGGCTCTCGGGCGTTTCGGACGCCGAGGCCCCCTGGCGGGCCGGGCTGCTCACGGCGCTGGACTTCGTGGGCAAGGAACTGTTCATCGGCGCGCTCAAGATGATCATCGCGCCGCTGATCCTGGTGAGCATCGTGGCCGGCGTCACCAGCATCCCGACCTGGAAGGACGCCGGGCGCATCGGCGGCCGCACGTTGCTCTATTACGCCCTCACCACCACCCTCGCGGTGGCCCTGGGCCTCGCCTTGGTGCTGCTGGTGGCCCCGGGCGAGCGCGGGCACGCCGCCGAGCTTCGGGCCCGGCGCGCCGAGGAGATCCAGGTCCGGCGCGAGCGCTTCGTGAGCGAGACGGGCAAGGAACTCCCGCCCCCCGGCGGCCCGGCCGACCCCGACAGCCCCGCCGGCCGGACCCTGCGGACCCACCAGGCGGAGTTCCTGGCCTGGCTGGCCCAGAGCGAGGGCGTCGAGCGCAGCGCCACCGACGCGCGCTACGAGCGCGTCACCTCCAAGCGGGAGCGCGGGCACTACGAGATGTTCGTCGAGGACATCGTGCGGCCCGTGCTGATGAACCCGTTCCGCTCCCTCACCGAGAGCAACAGCCTGGGCATCATCGCCTTCGCCATCCTCTTCGCGCTCGCGCTGATGGCCGCGGGGCCCGTGGCGCGGCCGGCGGTCGACTTCTTCCAGGCCGCGAGCCCCGCCATGCTCGCGCTCACGGGCTGGATCATGGCTTTCTCGCCGCTGGCGGTGTTCTGCCTGATGGGCTCCCTGCTGGCCGCCCACGGCCCGAGCGTCCTGGAGACGCTGGCCTGGTACTGCGGCACGGTGGTGGGCGGGATCGTGATCCATGTCGGGGTCCTGTTGCTGATCGTGCGCGTCCTGGGCGGGATGTCCGTCCGGCGCTTCGTGACCGGCATCCGCGAGGCCTGGGCCATCGCCTTTGCCACGCGGTCGAGCGCGGCCACGCTGCCCGTCACGATCCGCTGCGTCGAGGACCGCCTCGGCGTCTCGCCGCGGGTGGCCAACTTCACGCTGCCGGTGGGCGCCACGGTGAACATGGACGGCACGGCGCTGTACGAGGGCGTCGCGGTGATCTTCCTCCTCCAGCTCTTCGGCGGAATGGAGGACGTGGGCATCCAGATCGGCGGGATGGAGACGCTGCTGATCTTCGTGACGGCCGTCCTCGCCTCGGTCGGCGCCGCCGCCGTCCCCGACGCGGGCCTGGTGACGATGGTCCTGGTGGCGACGGCCGTACACCTGCCGGTGTACTACCTGCCCTGGATCTTCGCCGTGGACGCCTTCCTGGACATGTTCCGCACCTCGACCAACGTGCTCGGCGACGCCGTCGGGGCGGTGGTCGTGGACCGCTTCGAGCGCCGGGCGCCCCCCGGCCCCCCCCCACCGCTGGCCCGGGATGTGCGTAGGATGGGTGGTCGTGGGGTACCGGCCCCCGGCGCGACAAGGGAGTCCATCATGCGCAAGGGGTTCGTTCTCGCAGGCGCCCTCACGGGCCTGGTCTTCCTCGGGGTGGGTGACGCCGAGGCCCGCGGCGGATCCAGGGGCTCGCGCTCCCACGCCAGCCCCCCGTCGCACAGCGGCGGGGGCGGCGGCTCGTCCCGGTCCGTCTCGGGCGGGCACCGCTCCTCCGGCGGCATCTCCTCGCGCTCCTTCTCCTCGGGCTTCTCCGAGCGCCGGGCGAGCCCCGGGCCCGTGCACCGCGGGTCCTCTGGCGCCCGATCTTCCGGCTTTTCCGGCGGCGGCCGGCAGGGCCTGCCCTCCGGGTTCGAGGCCCCCTCCCGCGGGCGCTCGCTGCCCGCGCCGGTCCACTTCGAGCGCCGCGGCGCCCCCTCCGGCGGCGTCTCGGCGACCAGCCCCGGCCGGGGCAGCGTGGGCTCGGCCCGCGAACTCTTCGGCGGGGCGCGGGTGGGGGGCCCGGGCGGCGGCGCCTTCGATCGCCTGGTCCGCCGTGGCCAGGGCTCCGGCCCCGTCGTCGCGGGTCCGGGCACCCCCGGCGGCGGCTCCCCGCGGGGCCTCCTGCCCGGTGGCAGCGTGTCCCGGGGGAGGTCAGCCGGGTCCCCGCGTGAGGACAGCCCGACGGGCGCGGCCCGCCTGGGCAATCGGGTCTTCGGGGCCCGCGGCCCCGGCGGGGCGCGCGCGCCTGCGGGCGGGTCCGTCGTGGCCGGGTCGGAGAGCGTGCGCACCGGCGCGGTGACGGCGAGCCCGCTGGGGGGGCGCAGCCGGCTGCCCGGCGTGTTCGGCGGCTCGGCGACGCGGGGCGGTGCGGTGAACACCCGGGTGGTCGGGGACTCTCCCGGCCGCGCCGTCACCGGCGGGCGCGTCAACGTGCGCAGCTACCGCCACGGCTACGGCCACCACGGCTACCACGACGACGGCCACCACCACTACGACCACCACCATCACCACCACCACGGCTGGTACGACACCTGGTGGGGCTTTGGCGTGGGCTTCACCCTGGGGTGGGCCTCCCACTGGCCGGGCTACTACTGGGCCTGGGGCCACCCCTACAGCTACTACAGCGCCTGGTACGGCGGCCCCTGCTTCGGCTACGCGGTGAGCTACTACGAGCCCGGGTACACCGAGTACTTCGTGGAGGCCGTGCCCTACAGCCCGCCCACCCAGGTCGTGCTCGAGCAGCCGGTGGTCGTCGGTCCGGGCGCCCCGCAGGTGGTCGAGGAGGTGGAGGTGGTCCCCGAGGCGGCCCCGCCCGTGGCCCCCGGCGCCTTCCCCGAGCCGGCGCCCGAGGCCCCGGCCCAGGGGGCGCCCCCGCCGCTGCACGCCGACTTCGACCCCGGGGTCAAGGCCTTCCTCGCGGGCAACTACGCGATGGCCGAGGGCCACTTCCTGCGCGTCGTGGCCGACGAGCCCGACAACGGCGAAGCCTGGCTCGGGCTGATGCAGGCCCGGCTGGCGCGCGGCGACTACGCCGCGAGCGCCGAGGCGCTCGCGCGGGCCGCCGAGCTGGGCGCGTTCCCGCGCGGCTACCGCTTCGACCCCCGGCCGCTGTACCCGCAGCAGGGCTCCTACGAGCGCGTGGTAAAGGCCCTGGACCAGCACCTGAAGGCCCACCCCAAGGACGCCGACGCGTGGATCGTGCGCGCCTACCTGCACGTGGCCCTCGCCGAGCGCGGCCAGGCCCGCGAGGCGATCGACAAGGTGCTCGCGCTCCGCCCGGACGATGCGACCGCGCCCGAGTTGGCGCTGGCGCTGCTGCCCCCGCTGCCCCCGCCCCAGAAGCCCGCGCCCGCGAAGTAGCCAGGCCCGGCACCGCGGGGCCGTCCCATCGAGGGCAGCCGCGCCCTCGCCCGCCTCGGGGCCGTCTGGACGCCTGGGCCGCTCCTGCCCAAGCCCGACCCGGGGGTGGAGCCCGGCGACCACCTGGTCCTGCTCTGGCGGGTCGATCTCGCCCACCCTGCGGCGGCCCTGCTCGGTGCCGGGCGCATCGTGCGCCCCGCCCGACCCCGGGGTGAGCGCCCCTGGATCGACACCGTCGCCCCGGACGACCCGGCGTTCGTCGAGGCCCGGCGCCTGGGCTACCGCGGTCCGGAGAACGACTGCGCCCTGGTGCGCCTTGAGGACTGGACCGAGGACGTGCGCGAGATCCGCCGACGCACCGCCGGCGCCGTCCCCCTTGTCGACCCGGGTGGTCTTGTGACCGGTGTGCCCCCCGGGCTCCTCGCGCCCCTGCGCCCCGGACTCCTCGCCGCCGCGCCCGTGGGGCGCGCCGACCCCCTGCTCGGTCGCCTCACCATGGATCCGCGCGTCCTCGGCGGCAAGCCGGTCGTGCGCGGGCTGCGCATCGCGGTGGAGCACGTCCTGGCGTGGCTCGCCGCCGGCGCCACGGTCGCCGAGATCGTCGCGGAGTACCCCGAACTGGAGGCGGACGACGTGCGTGCCTGCCTTGCCTACGCGACGCGCGTGGTGGCCGGCGAACGCACGGACCCGACGCCCGGAGCCGGGTGAGGCCGCTGGCCCCCCCCATCGGTCCCAGGGTCGCCACCCCGCGCCCGGGCGGCGGCTGGGTCCCCCGCCAGCCATCCAGGGCCCGCGATGGACGGCCAGCAGGACCGTGTACGGGTCGTGCAGGCGCGCGGCGGGTCGCTGAAGGAGGCATGACGAGCCAGGCCCCCCCGGCCGAGTCCGACTACGGGGGTCAACGCGGGGTGCCTGTGGGGAAGCGTCCCCGCCGGGGCACGAGCCGGGCGCCCTACTGGGAGCGGTGGGCGGTGTGGCAGGCGTCGCAGCGCGCCTGGACGGCCGTGAGGGCGGCGGTGACCTTCTCGGCGTTCTTGAAGGCCAGGGCCTTGCGCAATTCCTTGCAGGCGTCGCGGAAGGCGGCGCACTCCGTGCGCCAGTTGCGCATGCCGGCGTCGTCGTCGGCGCCCTTGGGGGGCGTCATGCCCATGAGCATGTTGCCGCCCTCGGCCATGATGATCGCCCGGTGCTGGGCGAGCTTCCAGCCCTCGTCGTCCTTGCCCGGGTTGGCCTGGCAGAAGCCCCGGATCAGCCCGTAGAAGCCGTCCTGCTCGTGGTTGAGGGCGTTCATCACGTTCTTGATCCCGGCCACGGCCTCGGGCGCGGGTTCGTCGTCGCCCGTCGCGGGGCCGACGCCCCCGACGCCGGCCACGATCGCCACGGCGGTCGCGGCAGCCAGGAGGAGAGCGATGCGGGTGGGGAGGGTGGGCATGGGAGTCCTCTGGGGGCTGGGAAGAGAGACCGCGAGGGCGGGGCCGGCGCCCGCTCCCTCGTGCGGGTCGCGTTCTACCATGCGGGGGGGGACCCCGCGGGGGTCAAGGCCGCCCCCCGGGCTCCCGATTGCCTGCCTGGGGGCGGGCGCCCGGGGCGCCGGCTGTCCCCGGCCCACGCCACACTGGACGGGCGCAGGGCTGCCTGGGAGGCCGGACCGTGGGACGACGCCGCGCTCGCGAACGCCGATTGCGCCGGGCCGGGGGCGGCGGCCCCCCGGCCGCCGAAGCCCCCGGATCGCCCGGGGCGGGCCGGGCCCCGCTGGTGGGCTGGCGCGAGCGCCTCGGGGGCGTGCTGGCCAGCCTGGACGCCTGGATGCAGGCGCACGCCGCCGCGGCGATCCGGGCCCACGCCGAGGCCCTGTTCGGCGCGGCCGAGCCCCCCGCAGAGGACCGCGAGCGGGCGCGGCTCGACCTGGCCGTTCGCCCCGGCCCCGGGGGCGAGTCCTTCGCGGAGCGGTACGCCCGCGAGGCGGGGCTCGACGCCCTCGAGCGCGAGCAGGTCGCACGCTGGAGCCGCGAGCGCCGGCGCGGGGTGTTCCTGCTACAGCGCGCGGAGCGCGAGCGCCTGCTGGTCTGGGACCCCCTCGAAGGCGCCCCGCTCACCCTCCACCTGCTGGACCGCCTGGACATCACCTGGGTCGCGCGGCTCGAGCGGGGCACGGTGCTCACCGCAAGTTACCAGCCCTGGTTCGCGCGCCTGGTGGCCGTCGGCCAGGTCGAGTTCTACGGCGAACCCAAGGCGCGCCAGCTCTACTACGAGCAGGTGGTCGAAAGCGGCCGCCGCTGGCACGAGCCCCCGGCGCCCGCGCCGGTCAGGACCGGGTGACGGCGTGGTCTCCCGCAGCGATCGGCGGCCGCAGGGGGATCGCGCGACGCGGGAGGCGGGACCTTGGGTCGAACTGGCGCGCCACCCCCTCGGGCCGGAGGCCGGGCGGCTTTGGACCGTGCTGGCCGACCAGGTCGAGCACCCCGAGCGCTACCTGCCCGGGCTAAGGGGCGCCGAGGTGCTCGACCACGACCCCGGGCTCGTGCTGCGCCGCACCGTCTCGGGCGCGGGGGAGACGTGGCTTGAGTGGGTGCGCACGGCCCCGCGCGAGCAGCGCCTCGAGGTGCGTCGGCGAGGAGCGACCTGGGCCTGGGCCGAAGGCGTGCGCGAGCAGGCCGGCGCCACCTGGCTGGTGGTCGAGGTCCGCGAAGCCCGCGCGGCCCGGACCCAAGGCGGAATCGACGCGCGCTGGGCCAGGGCCCTGCTCGCGGCCACGCACGCGGCGCTCGTGGCCTCCCGGCCCGGCGCCCCGCCGGCCCCCGGCGGCCCGGTCCCCGGCCGGCCCTGACCCCAAGGGGTCGGGCCTATTCCGTCGGCGGGAGGAAGGCGCCGGAGGCGACGGGCTGCGCGGTGCCGGCCCCGGCCCAGCCCGCGTCGTAGATCGGCTCGACCGCCACCACGGGCCCGGACGCGACCGGGGGCCGCGTGGCCGCGGCGACCCGCCCGAAGGCCCGGCTGGCGCCGGACGCCACACCGCTTGAGACGCTACGCACCTGGGCGCAGGCCGGAAGCAGCCCACCGAGCGCCACGAGGAGGAGGGCAAGACGCATGCGAGGACTCCCGGGGTTCCACCCTCGGGAATCGGTCGCGATACCGAGCGCCTGAAGCGCCCGCTGGCGCGCGCCGCCCGCCAGGGCCGGACGGAGCGTAGGGCCCGGGAGATCCCTCGGCCGGGGCTACGAGGCCGTCACCTTGGGCGTGAGCGCCCAGAGCGCGGCTTCCTGCTCGTCCAGCGCCTTCATCTTGGCCTCGAGCTCCTCGCGCTCCTTGGCGAGTTCCTTGAGCTCCTTGTCGGCCTTGGCGCCGTCCTCGGCGGCCAGGCGCGCGCGCTTCTCTTCCATCACCTTCTGGGCGTTGGCGAGTTGGTCCTGCTCGGTGAGGAGCTTGAGGTGCGCCTTGACGACCTTGTCGAGGTTTTCCTTCCAGAACGCGGAGGCGGTCTTCTTCATCGCGTCGTACAGCGCGCTGGTCTTGAGCTTGCCCTTCTCGAGCACGGTCACCTTCAGGTCGCCGGGGTTGACCAGCAGCATGCGCGGAACCTCGCGCCCCTTGCCCTCCAGGGCGGGATCGGCGGCGGCGTGGTCGGGGTGCATCTTGAGGGTGCGGAAGGCCTTCATGCCCAGCGCGACCTTCTCGTCCTTGAGCACCACGTTCTCGAGCTTGTCGAAGCCCTCGCAGCCCGTCGCCTCGTCGCAGACGTAGATCAGGATCGGGCGGTCGGTCCACACCAGGGCCGAGGCCGGGGCCTCGGCCGCGGCGTCGGCCTCCGCGGCGTCCCCGGTGACCACGGGCTTGGCGGACTGGTTCGAGATGCGCTCGACGCGCGCCCAGGAGATGCCGAGCTCCGCCAGACTGGCGGAGGAACGACCATTGCATCACCCCGCTTCGACGGAGCCGGCGAGCAGCGCGCCGGAAACGAGGCAACCGATCAGGCCAAGGGCAATGGAGAGCGTCGTGCGCATCGAGGGCTCCTCTTCGTGCGGGTATACCTGGGGGGGCACGCCGGGGGCGTACCCGCAACCTCCTGGAAACAAGATAGCCTCCGGGGATCCCGGGCGCACCCCCGCGCCCGGTTTTTTTGTCCGGGACCTTGGTCCCAGGAGTGCCTCCTTGCCGCCCCTCCCGCCCTGGAGCCCGCCCCGGCCCCTGCCGGGCCCGATCCGAACCCCGCGCACGGTGGTCCGGGCCTATCGGCCCGCGGATGCCCCGGCCCTCTACGAGGCCGTCAACGTGGACCGGCCGGCCCTGCTCCCCTGGCTGCCCTGGGCCCGGGGCGAGCACCAGAACCTGGGCCAGACCGAGCGGACGCTCGAGCACTTCGCCCGCCAGTGGGCCGACCCAAGGCAGCCGGAGTTCCCCATGGGCATCTTCGACCCCACCGAGCGGGAGGTCCTGGGGGGTACGGGGCTGGTCCGGCTGCGCCCGGAATTGGGGGACGCGGAGGTGGGCTACTGGATCCGGGGTGACCGTCAGGGCGCGGGCCTGGCCACGGAGGCGGTGGGCGCCCTGATCGGAGCCGCGCTCTCCGTCTGGGGCCTTCGGCGGGTGTGGGTCGCCCTCGCCGCTGGCAACCAGGCGAGCGCCCGGGTGGCGGAGAAGCTCGGGCTGCGCCTGGAGCGGGTCGGCCGGAAGGACCGCTGGGTGGAGGACCGGGGCTGGGAGGACGGGCGCGAGTACGCAGTGCTCGCCGGCGAGTGGGACGCCGCCACCGGACGCGGCCCGGGGGGCGCGGGGGGGTGCAGGGGGGGTGTGCGCAGCACCCCCCCTGCCAAGACGAGGCACGCGTGAGCGTGCCGGTCTTGCACCGTCCGCGCGGGAGCGCGGAGCAAGGGGCGCACGGCCCCGCGCGCGGAGTGGCGACGGACGACAGGAACGTCGCGCCCCTTGCGCCGGGGAGCTCCGGGCGCCCGCGCGCAGCACCCCCCCTGCCAAGACAAGGCACGCGTGAGCGTGCCGGTCTTGCACCGTCCGCGCGGGAGCGCGGAGCAAGGGGCGCACGGCCCCGCGCGCGGAGTGGCGATGGACGACAGGAACGTCGCGCCCCTTGCGCCGGGGAGCGAAGCCGGGGAGGACGAGGCGTGGTAGGGGCCACGCGAGGACGGCGCGGCAAGGGGCCTCCTCTCGGGGCCTCGCCAATTCGGCCCCTCGCCGCCTGCGGCGAGCGTCGGCCATGGGCCCGCATCCAGCGGGCCGCACCGCCGTACCTCCTACCCGTGAACGCCTACCCCCCGTTGCGCGGTTCGCGACCGGCCCCGGCCGCCGGTACCCTCCCGGGTTCCCCGCCCTGTCCTGGGAGGCCCGATGGCCCGCGTGCGCACCGCCCTTCTTCCCCTCGTCGCCCTGTTCCTCTGCCTTGGTGGGCCCCGGCCCGGGCACGCCGAAGAGCCCGAGATCGAGGAGACGCTGCTGCTCCAGCAGCCGGCCATCGGCCCGGGCGAGGTCGTCTTCGTCCACGCGCAGGACCTGTGGGTGGCCTCGCGCAGCGGGGGTCTGGCCCGGCGCCTGACCAGCCACGTGGGTGCGGAGGGGGGCCCGCGCCTCTCCCCCGACGGCCGCTGGGTGGCCTTCACGGGCGAGTACGGCGGCAACGCCGACGTCTACGTGATCCCGACCGCGGGCGGGGAGCCCCGGCGGCTCACCTGGCACCCCGAGCCCGACGTCGCGCTGGGCTTCACGCCCGACGGCGCGCACGTGCTGTTTCGCAGCGGGCGCGCCTCGGGCCCGCCGATCCAGCGCCTCTACCGCGTGCCCCGGGCCGGGGGGTTGCCCGAGCCGCTGCCCGTCCCGCGCGTGGCCCACGCGGCGCTCAACGCCGCCGGCACGCACCTGGCCTACACGCCGTACTTCGACGCCTTTCGGACCTGGAAGCGCTACCGCGGCGGCCGCGTCGCCCGGATCTGGATCCTGGAACTCGAAACGCTCGAGGTGGAGGAGGTCCCGCACGCGGGGGCCAACGACTCCTTCCCGGCGTGGCTGGGCGACACGCTGTACTTCGCCTCGGACCGCGGGGCGGCCCGGGGCCAGGGCCAGATGGACCTTTGGCGCTACCGGCCCGGGAGCGGCAACCCCGAGCGCGTCCTCACCTTCGAGGAGTTCGGCATCCGGACCCTGTCCAGCGGGGCGGGCGTACTGGCCTACGAGCGGGCCGGGGCGCTGTGGGTCTACGACCCGGCCACGCGGCGGGCCGAGCGGCTGCGCATCCGCGTGCCGGCGGATCCGGTCCACCGCATGGAGCGCTGGCAGTCCGTGCGCGGCTTCGTGCGCGACGCCGACCTCGCGCCCAACGGCAAGCGCGCCGTGTTCGAGGCCCGCGGCGAGATCGTGACCGTGCCGCGCGAGCACGGCCCGGCGCGCAACCTGACGGAGACGCCCGGCGCGCATGACCGCTCGCCGGCCTGGAGCCCGGACGGGCGCGAGGTCGCCTGGTTCAGCGACGAGCCCACCGGCGCGGCGGACGGCGCGGCGCCGGCCCACGGCGAGTACCACCTCGTCGTGCGCGACCAGCTCGGCCGGGCCCCGCCCCGGCGCTTCTCGCTGGGCGGCGCGGGCTTCTACACCGACCTCTCGTGGAGCCCGGACGGCCGCCACCTGCTCTTTGGCGACAAGGCCAACCGCCTGGCCTTCCTCACGCTCGAGACCGGCACGGTCACGCCGGTGAGCCAGACGCAGGGCTCGCTCGGGCACTGGCGGCCCGGGGCCGTGTGGTCGCCCGACGCGCGGTGGATCGCCTTCGAGCAGCGCGACGAACAGACCGCCTACGACGGCATCGCGCTCTACGAGGTGGCCACCGGACAGGTGACCGTCGTGACGGACGGCTTTGGCAGCGCCGACTCGCCGGCCTTCTCGCGGGACGGCAAGCACCTCTTCTTCCGCGCCTCGGTGGACAGCGGCCCGGTGCGCTTTGGCCTGGACATGAGCGCCTCGGCCGCGCGGCGCCCGACCGGGAGCCTGTACGTCGTCGTGCTCTCCGCCGAGGGCGAGAACCCGCTCGGTCCCCGCAGCGACGAGGGGGTGAAGGAGCCCGGGCGCGAGGCCGAGAAGCCCGGCCGCCGCAAGGAAGCGGACGCCGGCGGACCGGACGACCCGCCGGCGCCGGCGCCCAAGGAGGAGCCGCCCGGGCCCGGCGCGCCGGCCGGGCGCAAGCCCGCCGAGGACAAGCCGCCGGTGTGCCGCATCGACCCCGCCGGCATCGGCCAGCGCGTCCTGGCCCTTCCGCTGGCGCCGGGGGAGTACTCGGGCCTGGCGTGCTCCAAGGGCAAGTTGCTGTTCCTGGACGGCGCCCGCGGGCGCTCCGAGCTCCAGGCCTTTGACTTCGAGTCGCGCAAGGCCACGCGCCTAGTCGAAAAGGCCGACGGGTTCAAGGTCTCGGCCGACGGCCAGACGCTGCTCGTGCGCAGCGGCTCGAACTTCAGCCTGATCGCGGAAAGCGGAAAGGACCGCAAGGACCTCGCGGTGGACGCGGTCAAGGTGCGGGTGGATCCGGCCCGGGAGTGGCCGCAGATCCTGCGCGAGGGCTGGCGCATCCAGCGCGACTACTTCTACGACCCCCGCCTGCACGAGGTCGACTGGCCGGCGATGTGGGCGCGCTGGAGCGCCTTCCTCCCGCACGTGGCGCACCGCCGCGACCTGGACCTCCTGATGGGCGAGATGCTGGGCGAACTGTGCTGCGGCCACGAGTACGTGAGCCCCGGCGAGGAGCCCAAGGCGCCCGACGGCGTCGGGGTGGGCCTGCTCGGCGCCGACGTGGAGGTCGCCGAGGGGCGCTACCGCATCGCGCGCATCTACCCGGGCCAGAACTGGAACCCCGGGCTGCGCTCGCCGCTCACCGAGCCGGGCGTGGGCGTGCGCGAGGGCGACTGGCTGCTGGCCGTCAACGGACGCCCCGTGCGCCCGCCGGAGAACCTCTACGCCGCCTTCGAGAACACCGCGGAGACGCCCACGGACCTGGAGGTCTCCTCGGCGCCCGACGCCGGCGCGCCGCGCACGGTGCGCGTGGTGCCGATCGCGAGCGAGAGCCGGCTGCGGCGCATGGCGTGGGTGGAGGCCAACCGCCGGCGCGTCGACGCGTTGAGCCAGGGCCGGCTCGCCTACGTCTACATGCCCGACACCGGGGGGGCGGGCATGGCCGCCTTCGACCGCGACTACTACAGCCAACTCGGCAAGCAGGGCATCGTGCTCGACGAGCGCTACAACGGCGGCGGCAAGGTGGCCGACTACGTGGTGGGCGTGCTCGCCCGCGAGGTCCTGTGCTACTGGGGCAACCGCGAGGGCTGGCTCGGCCGCACGCCCTTTGGCACGCTGCCGGGCCCCAAGGTGATGGTGATCAACGAGCGCGCGGGCTCGGGCGGCGACGCGCTGCCCTGGATGTTCCGCCAGCTCGGCCTGGGGCCGCTGGTGGGAACGCGCACCTGGGGCGGGCTGGTGGGCATCTCCGGCTACCCTGTGCTGATGGACGGCGGACGCGTCACGGCCGCCAGCTTCGGAATCCTGGACCGCGACGGCCGCTGGATCGTCGAGAACGAGGGCGTGGCGCCGGACATCGAGGTGATCGAGTGGCCCAAGGAGATCGAAAGCGGACGGGACCCGCAGCTGGAGACGGCGGTGCGGACGGCGCTCGAACTCCTGGAGGCCAATCCCCCGCGGCGCCCGCCCGAGGTGAAGCCCCCCGGCCCGCGCTAGGCCGCCGGCGCGCGGCCCCACCCCCCCCTCGGGCGCGCCGCGCGTGGCTCGCCGGGGCGCTCCTTTCGGGGCTGGGGCTCCTGGCGTGGGTCCTGTTCGGCCCGGCGCCCGGCCCCGGCGGGCCGGGGCCCCGCGACGGACCGCCGCTCACGGGCCCGGCGCTCCTTTCGATCGGCGGCGAGGTGCTGGGCGCGGGCGGGCGGCCCGTGGCCGGGGCCACCGTCTACGTCCTGCCCAAGCGCCTGCCGGGCGGGAGCCGCGAGGACTTCCCCCACCGCGTCACCGACGCCCAGGGCCGCTGGCAGCTGCGCGTGCGCCAGGTCCACGAGTGCTGGATCGGCGCCCAGGCCCACGCCCACAAGATCGCCTGGCTCGACGGCACGCAGGTGGACCCCAACGCCCGGATGGTGCACGTGCTCGAGCCGGCCCAACCCCGGCGCGTGACCGTGACCGATCCGCTGGGGCGGCCGCTTTCGGGCGTGGGCGTCGAGCTGATCCCCTGGCCGCTCGCCCAGCACCACGAACTGCCCGCGCCGGGCCGCCGCGAGCCCGGCTCCTGGGTCGTGACCGACGCGCGCGGCGAGGCGACCGTGTACCTCGCCACGCCGGGCCCGGCCCTGGTGCGGCCGGCCCCCGAGGGCCGCACGGCGGAGCCCGAGGTGGGCTGGCTCGCGCCCGAGGCCGACGCGCTCGCCTTCCGCGCCGACCTGGCCTGCACGCTCGCCCTGTGCCTGGAGGACGCCGAGCGCCTCGAGCCGCTAAGCGGCCTGGCGACGCTTTGGCTCAGGCCCCACGAGCCGGGGCGTCTCGCCCGCGCGGCGACGGTGAGCGTGAGCGCGGGCCTGGGCTGCGTGGAGCGCACGCTGCCGGCGGGGACCTACGACCTTCTGGCCGAGGTCGAGGGCCGTGAGCCCCTGCTCGTGGCGGGCCTGGACCTGGCCGCCCCGGGCAGCGTCCGCGAGGTGCGCGCCCTGGTGGCGCGCGCCCCGGAGCCCGGGCGCCTCCTCCTGGAACTCTCCGACGCCCCGGCCCGCGGCCTCTTCTTCTTCGCCCGCGCGCGCGGCGGCCCGCGCGCCCTCCTGGGCTGGCGCGCGGTGACCCCCGCGGATCCCGGCGCGGCGCCGCTTTCCTTCCGGCTCGCGCCCGGCCGCTACGACCTGCTCGCCGCGGCGCCGGCGCTCGGGCGCTGTGGGCTGCTGCACGACGTGGCGGTCGAGGCCGGCCGGGCTACGCCGCACGCGCTCGCCCTGGCTCCGGGCGCGCGGGTCGAGGTGGCGACGCTGGCGGACGCCGTCCGGGCCCTGCGGCGCTTCGAGGTCGAGGCGGAGGGGCTCGGCCCGCTGCCCGCCTACGGCCTGGCGCCCGGGAGCCTTGCGCGCAAGGACGCCGAACTGGTGGACCTCGCCGCCGACGCCGGGGGCCGCGACGCGTGGCTCGGCCCGTTCCCCGCCGACCGCGTCCGCGTGCGCGCCGTGCGCTGGCACGGCCCCCCCGCCGACTTCGAGGTCGGCCGCTGAGGCGGAGCGACGGGGACGGCGGGCGAACCGGACGTCTGCGAGGTGCCGACACGTGCCCTCGGGGGCGCGCCCGGAGCCGATTGGCTACTTCGCCTCGTAGAGGCCGATGTGTCCATTCGCAAGCGCCTCGACTCCCAGTTCTGCCTGCCCGATCCACTCAAAGACCCCCCGTACCTCGCCCCGGAGCGGCCCCGCTTCCTTCCGAGGGACGTACCGGATGTAGTACCTCATCCCGCGGTGGAACCACTCTGTGCAGAACCGCCCTCCGTCTTCGACATCGAGATCGAAGTGGTACTGGGGCAAGCCGCTGACGGTCACCACCATCAGCCGCCCCGGTTGCACGCCACGGGCCCTCCAGACCAGCCGAGATTCCGGTGCTCCCCTCGTGCGCCGCAGTCGTAGTTCCCCCACGGCGCTTTCCTTGCTGACGGAAGGGGAGCGGTACTCACAAGGCTCAAACCCCGGCTGATGGGTGAAGAGAAACGCCGCTCCATCCACGGCGCTAAGCAGCTCGAAGGTGCCATCACTCCGTGTCTTGGCTAACGTCTTCGTCTCGACGATCGCGGTCGCATCTCCATTCCCCCACCGCATGTTCAGGGCGGCGCCTTGCGGCGCGCTCCGCGCCGCACTGGCCTCCTCCAAGGGCAACCTTCGGAGCACGATGAGGGCGACCCACCGGTCCGCGAGCGGCGCTCCTTCGTCGTCCAGGAGCGTTCCCGTCAGTCGGTAGCCCGGCCGAAGATCCACCAGAACCTCGACCCTCGGTTGTGCGATCTCGATGCCCCAGTCAGAAGGGATGCGTACAAGTTCGCTCCAACACCCCGCCCCAGCGACCGTCAGCCCCTGATCCGGCATCAGCCGGGTCACAAAGGAAAACGATGCTTCCGCATCCAAAGACAGAGCGAAGTGCTCTCTCCGCACCCCGCGCACCTGCAGCCAGTGCTCGCCGCCAACCGCGTGAGGTGCATGGTCCGCAAGCGTTGACGTCATGGGTCGCGAAACCACAACGCTTACTTGCGTGCCGGGGTGGAGCGCGGCATCGGAGGACAGGCACCTCACGTCGACGTGCAGTCTCCGGCACGCATAAAGGGTCGCGACACCGGGATCGAGATCCTCTGCTGTAGGACGGATCAACTCCCAGGTCGCAGAGCGCAGCGCGATGGCGGACGCATCACACTCGGGAATCGTCACGACGCCGAGTGCGTCCGTCTTCCCTACCAGTCCTGCCCCGATCGACGTCCCTGCCGCCAGCACCTCAACCCCGGGGACGGGCGCTCGGGTCGCAATGTCCAGGATCGTCACGCGCCGTCCCGCGGGTATCGCGTCCAATGTGGGTGCGAGGGGGGTCCCACCGGTCACGGGCACTCGGTTCGCCTCGAGCTGTGGCGCGCCGGACCCGCGGGGCTTCTCGGACCCCCGTGGCGGGTCGGTCGAACCCGGGCGCGCGCAGTCCTCTCGGGTGGAAAGGAGCCAAGCGATTCCCAAGATCACCAAGCAGAACATCGAGATGCGCGGGAGGCGACCCATCGCGCCATCTTGCCTCGCGGGGGGGACGGGATGCGCGCCGTGCGCTGGCACGGCCCCCCCGCCGACTTCGAGGTCGGCCGCTGAGGCGGAGCCTCACCCCGCCCGGGGCGAGGGCCAGTTCCACGGAACCTACTCCTCGGGCGCAAGGACCACGTCAAGCGCCGTCGAGCCCCCATCCCGGACCGTGACCTCGCGCACCTCGGTCCGGAAGCCGGGCTTGGAGACGCCCACCCGATACGCGCCGGGCGCAAGCCAGAAGGTCCGCTCCTCGGACTCGGCCGCGGCGAACTCGGCGTCCTCCCAGGTGGCAAGGGTCCCCGAGACGTGGTCGCCGTTGACGACCACGACGTACTCCGGGATCGACTCGCCCGTGCGGTCCGACACGCGCAGGCGCAGCCCTCCGCCGCGCAGCACGCAGCGGATGGCCCGGGCGTCGGCGCCGACCTCGAACGGGCGCCCCGGCGCGGCCTCCCCCCAGAAGGTGGAGGCTCCGGTCGCCCCCCGCACCCCGATCGAGTACCGACCGACCGCGAGCGGAAGGGGCGCCGCCGGGCGCCCCTCCCGGAAGCGCATCGGCACGACGCACTCCACCGCACCGGCCTCGTGCCGGAGCACCAGGTTGAGGACACAGGTGGGGAGCCGCGCCGTGCCCTCGACGACGACCGATACGTCCACGGGGATCAGGTCGAGTTCCCGTGCCACCGGCACCTGGACGGGCTCGCCGGGCCACGGCCGGTAGGTCAGTTGGGTGCGCGTCGGCCGATAGCCCGGAGCCACGATCCGGCACTCCGCCTGGACGGGTGCCGCGTCGACGGCCGGCAGGAGCACGGAGGCCTGCATGCGACCGCCGAACACGGTCGGACCGTGCGCGTCCTCGTGCGCCCGGAGATCCGGAGGCTGGTACGGCACGGGCAGGCCCCCGCGCTTGCGCAGCGAGACCCCCGCCGTCACCACCGGCGCCCCCGTCTCGGCATCGACGACCCGGACGTCGAGGAGGGCCAGCGGGTACAGGACCAACACGATCACGGGCGCGTCGGCCGCGGCCGGGACGGTCGCGCGCACCTCGGTTCGCTGCACGTAGCCGGGGCGGCTCGCCACCAGACGCAGCGAACCGGGGGCGAGGCCCGCGAGCACGAAGGTCCCGTCCTCGGTGCTCGTCGTCTGGCCGTGGTTGGGCGCCCACGCGGGGCCCCAGAGGCGGTGCCTTCCCACCGCACGAACGTCCTCGGCGCGCGCTCCATGCGCCTCCACCACCGCCCCCGCGACGGGCTGGCCACCCGGCGTCACCACCGTCCCCCGCAGCGCCAGACCGCGTTCCAGCGTGATGTGGACTTCGCCCGCGCCGGCACCGTCCAGCGCGGGCGTGGCCCGTCCCGGGAGGAAGCCCGGAGCCTTGGCCAGGACCGTCAAGGCGTGGGGCTCCTCCTCCGGACGCGCGCCCGCCAGGCGGAAGCGCCCTTCCGCGTCGCACACGCCCGAGGCCCGCGGCGGCTCGAGCCAGGGCCGGCCCTCGGCGCGAACCCAGACCTGCGCCCCGCCCACCGGCTCCGAACGCACGTCGGTAACGACCCCCGTCAGGTCGAACCGCCGCTCGGGCGACCCGGCGACCGGGTGCTCCCCGGGCGCCGGAGTCTCCTTCGGGTCCTTCCGCTCCGCCGGGGCGCGGTCCACGCCCCATAGCGCGGGAAAGTCTCCGGCGGGCCGGGCCGGAACGTCCGCCCCCCCCGCCGCCGGGGCCCGGGGCCCCTGCGAACCCGGCTGGGCGAAGATCACCACGAGGGCCCCACCGATCACGACCGCGCCGATGGCCAGGCGCAGCCGGACCGCCCCCTTGGGCGCACGAGAGGGGCCGCCCGGGGGGTGCGCCGCGGCAAGCAGCATCCAGGACATGGACGAGAGCGTACCGCGCGGGGCCGCCCCTTCGCCCGACCTACTCCTTGCGCGGCGCAAGCCGCCAGACCCGCACCGTGGCGCCGGCCCACCTGTCCCCCCTCGCACGGTCCTTCCCGGGGGGAGGCGGCCGCGCCCCCCGCCGGTCAGGCGAGCAGGCGCTCCAGGTCCTCGCGGGTGATGTTGGTGAGGGGGGCGTCGGCGACCCCGCCCAGGAGCGTGCGTACGAGTTCGCGCTTCTGCTCCTGGAGTTGCTGCACCTTGGCCTCGATGGTGTCCTCGCCGATGAGCCGGTAGACCATCACCTTGCGCGCCTGCCCGATGCGATGGGCCCGGTCCACGGCCTGGGCCTCGACGGCCGGGTTCCACCACGGATCGAGCAGGAACACGTAGTCCGCGGCCGTCAGGTTGAGGCCCGTGCCCCCGGCCTTGAGGCTGATCAGGAACAGGTGCTGCGCGGGGTCTTCCTGGAACCGCCGGATGACCTCGGCGCGCTTGCGCGTCTTGCCGTCCAGGTACACGTGGCCAAGCCCGGCGGCGTCCAGCAGCGGCCGAAGCAGCGCCAGGAAGGAGGTGAACTGCGAGAACACGAGCGCCTTGTGGCCCGTCTCGGCGACCTCCTGGAGCATGGGCAGCAGGATCTCGAGCTTGCCGCAGGGCTCGCCCTGGCGGGCTGGATCCAGGAGCCCCGGGTGGCAGGCGGCCTGGCGCAGCCGCAGCAGCGCCTCCAGCACGTGGAGCTTGGACTGGGCCATGCCCACCTGCGCCACCCGCGCGAGCACGCTGGCCCGGTAGTGCTCGCGCACCTCCTCGTAGGCCTTGCGCTGGGCGGCCGGCAGCGGGCAATGCAGCACCTGCTCGCTCTTGGCGGGCAGGTCGGCGAGCACCTGCTCCTTGGTGCGCCGAAGGATCACGGGCTTGAGCGCCCGGGCGAGCCAGCCCAGGGCCTCGGGCGTCGGACGCCCGCCGCCCAGCGCCCGGGAGAGTTGCGTCGCGCTGCCCAGCAGGCCGGGGTTGAGGAACTGGAACAGGGAGTGGAGGTCCGCGAGGTGGTTCTCGACCGGCGTTCCGGTGAGCGCCAGGCGGCGCGGGGCGCGCAGCCGCCGGGCGGCCTGGGCCGCCTGGCTCTGGGCGTTCTTGATGTTCTGCGCCTCGTCCAGCACGACGGCGTCAAGCGCCAGGGCGGCCAGGGGCTCGACGTCGCGCGCCAGCGTGCCGTAGGTTGTGACCAGCACGTCGACCGCGCCCAGGTCCGCCAGGCAGCGCGCGCGCCCCGGACCGTGGTAGAGCACGACGCGCAGCGCGGGCGCAAAGGCCTCGGCCTGCTCGACCCAGCCGGGCAGCACCGAGAGCGGCGCCACCACGAGCACGGGCCCCGTGCGCTTGGGGTCGCGCGCGCGCCCGAGCATCCAGGCGAGCACCTGCACGGTCTTGCCCAGGCCCATGTCGTCGGCGAGGCAGCCGCCCAGGCCTGCCTCCTCGAGGAAGCAAAGCCACCCGAGCCCCTCCTGCTGGTAGGGGCGCAGGCGGCCGCAAAAGCCCTCGGGCTCGGGCCGCGGCGCGACGCCCGAAAGCGAGCGCCAGCGCCGGCGGGCTTCCTCGAACTCGCGGTCCAGGTCGGCCCCGGGCACGTCCTCGAGCAACACGTCGAGCAGGGGCACCTGGGCCCGAGACACGCGGGGCTGCCTGCTGCCCTCGGTAAGGGCGCCCAGCGCCGCCAGGCGCGTCGCCCACTCGGCGGGGATCAGGGCCGCGCTGCCGTCCTCGAAGGTGAGCAGGCCGCGCCCGGCGCGGGCGGCCTCCAGGATCGCGGGGAGCTTCAGCGCCGCCTGGTCAAAGCGCGCCTCGCCCTCCAGGTCGAACCAGTCCACGCCCGAGGCCCGAACGCGCACGCTCATCGTGCCGCCGGCGCGCAGGGGCTGGTCCTGGACCCGCACCTGCCAGCCGGCCGCGATCAGGCCCTCCAGGCGCGCGGCCAGGCCTTCGCCGGCCAGTTTGAAGGGGGCCGCCGTCCACTCCGGCGCCACCCGCTCCACGCCGTGGGGCGCGAGCGCCTCCAGCAGGCGCGCCTCGGCCGCGGCGTCGCGCGCGAGCAACTTTCCGTCCCGGGCCGAGACGACGTGGCGCGTGGGGTCCTCCAGCCCCACCCGCGCGCCCTCGTAGTCGAACCAGGCCCCGGCGCGCTGCGCCTGGGGGTTGAGCCCCTCCAGCGCGAGTACGCCCTCGGGGCGCCCGGGGCGGTCGGCCAACGGGCCGAGGTCAAACGGCGGGGGCGCGGGCAACGCCAGGACCCGCCGGAGGAAGGCCGGACGGTCGGCCGCCGGCACCGCCAGCGGGCCGTCGCGGTGCAGGTTCGTCAGCCAGGCGAAGGCGCCCGTGGGCTCAAAGCGGGCCATCCGGGCGCCGAAGAACACGTAGCCGTTCGAGATGCCCAGGAGCATCTCCGAGAGTTCCTTGCGCTCGCCCGCGCGCTCGAACCAGCCCTGGAGTACGAGGTCGCCCGGCTTGGGGCCGCCCGGCTCGAAGCCAAAGCGCAACTGCCACGGGTCGGGGTCAAAGGCCAGGGGCGGCCCCGGCTCGCGGTCGTCGGCCAGGCGCAGGCGCACCTCGTGGTCGCGCATGACCCCCGGGAGGACGTCGCCGAGCCACTCGAACCCGAGCTTGAGGACGGTCGGCTCGGCGGGGTTGCCCCACGGGTGGTAGCTCCGCAACTCCAGCGCGCGCAGCCGCTCGACCAGCGCGCGCACGGCGGGCGGCGCGGTCGTCCGCCCCAGGACGCTCGACCAGCGCAGCTTCTCCGGGTCCTTTCGGCGCCCCGAGCGCAGCGTCCGCTCGCACCAGATCTCAAGGATCAGCCCGCTCTCCCGCCGGGACGCGGACGCGTCCAGGACGAGCCACCAGCGGTCGGCGACGCCGGTGCGCGGCGGCGGCTGGAAGGGCAGGGCCTTGAGCGACTGGGCGAGCCCGTCGAGCCGAACGTCCCAGGCCGGCCGCGGGGGCGCGGGCGCCGCCAGCGCGCGCAGGCCGAGCACCTTGCCGAGTTGGGCGCTCCCCAGGCGCTGCTCCGCGGCGAGCACCACCGCCCAGTAGTGCTTGCACACGCCCTCGCGCACGAAGGCGTCGCAGGTGCAATAGGGCGTAAGGTCCCCGCCGTCCACCTCCAGGAACACGTGGTACGTGCGGGTGCCCTGGACGGAGGCGTGGAGCCCCCGCCCCACGTGCGACTCCAGGATGCGCACGCGCCCCTCGGCGGCGTAGCGCTCGCCGCGCCGGCGGACGGCCGGCGGGACTTCGGGCGCGAGGAGGTCGGCGACGGGGGGCACGGGGCGCCGAGTCTAGCCGGGCTCGGCCCCAGGTCCGGCCGCCAGGGGCGCGGAGGCCGCCGGGGCCGCGGGTCCGGCGCAGACCTCCCCTTCGAGGGTCGCGCCCTCCTCCACGGTGAGCGCGGCGGCCCGCACGCGCCCGCTCACCCGGGCCGTGCGCCCGATGACGAGCGCCCCCAGGGCCACGGCCTCGCCCTGGAGCTGGCCTTCGATGCGCAGGGTCTCGGCCCGCACGGCCGCGAACACGATCCCCTTGCGCGTGATGTGCATGGAGTTGGCCGTGCGGAACACCCGCACGGCCACGTAGTCCTTGACCGTCAGCGCCTCGCACACGACGCGCTGGTGGCAGTGGGTGCACGAGACCGACTTGGCCTGCGCCGCCACGCGCAGCGGCCCGTCGCAGTGCGTGCACAGGATCTCGCGCTCGGCCGGGGCTCGTTCCCGCGCCACGGGCCCGGCGCCCGGCTAGCGCTTGCCGGCCGCGGCGTCCGAGATCTGCCGCAGCGTGCCGGCCGCTGCGGCGGCCACGGGCGCCTCGCGCGACTTGCCCGCCTGCGGCCCGACGTCGCAACGCCCGACGAAGGTGGCGCCCTCGTGCACCTGCAGCTTGGCCGCGCTCACGTCGCCCTGCACCTTGCAGGTGGCGGTCAGCTCGACCCGGCTCTCGCACGTGATGTTGCCTTCGACCGTGCCGTCGATCTTCACGCTGCCGGCCTTGATCTCGGCCTTGACGCGCCCACCCTGGCTCACGAACACCGTGCCCGGGGTGGTGATGGCGCCCTCGAAGTGCCCGTCGATGCGCACGCTCCCCTGGAAGGTGAGCTCGCCCTTGAACTGGGCGTCGGCCCCGAGGACCGTCGGGAACTCGTCGGGCTTGCGGCTCTCTGCGACCATGCGAAACCTCCTTGGCGCGCCGGCCCTTCCTGCTCCGGTGCCCGCCGGGCGCGCCCCGACCCTAGCACCGAGGGGGGACCGGCCCCGCGCCGGCCCCGTCGGGGCCCCAAGGAAGGGCCCGGGCCCCCGGCCGGGCCCGCCGACGGCGCAGCGCCCCGGCCGGGCTCCGCAGCGGCGGCCCAACCGCTCCCCCCATCGCCCGAGGCTCTCGAGGATGCGCCCACGCCGGGAATGGGCTATCGTCCGGGAGGCCGGCGGGCGCGGGACGGGCGGGGGCCTTGCCCGCCGCCGGCTCCGGCCGCCCTTTCGGGGCCCCGGCAGGAGGAGATGATCTCGGAATGATTCTCCTGGCGTACTGGCGCCAGCACGACATGGCCACGGGCGTGGACGTCTTCGAGACGCTCGACGGCCTGGCCCGGTTCGTGGAGAGCCGGCGCGGCGTCGTCCTGCTCGACCTGGAGTACGAGGGCGGGGAGCCGCTGCGGCAGGAGGTGGTCCTGCGCGCGTTGGAGGAGTGGGTTCACTTCGATGCCGTCCTGGCGACGACGCGCCTGCTCCTCCATCTTCCGGCCCAGGTGCAGGCGCTGGCGGAGCCCGTGGAGGCCCCCCCCGGGAGCGAACCCGCGCGGCGGCTCGTGCGCGTGCGGCTCTGGCCCGCATCCCCCGGGGACAGGAGCGCCGGGCCGCCCCCCGCGGGCGCCGCGCCCGAGGACGGCCTGGCGGCGCTGCCGGAGTCGCTACGGGCCCGGCGCGTGGAGGAGTTGGATGGCCTGACCCGACGCGCGCTCAACCTGCTGCGGCGGGAAGGCGTGGCGACCCTGGGCGACCTCGCCCGGATCCCGCCCCGGCAACTGCGGCGCTGGCGGGGCCTTGGGCCCAAGACCCTCGAGAACCTGCGCGCGGGGCTGGGCTCCGCCATCGAGCAGGTGGAGGGTGCGCGGGCGACGCCCGGTGGGGGAGACGCGACAGCCCCGGACCCGCCGGATTCCTCCGCCGCCGGTTGGGCGAGCGGGTCGGCGGTCAGCACCCTGGCGGCGGCCCTACCGATCGCGGCCCGGGGACTTGGCGTTGACAAGCTCCTCCCCGATGGCTCGAGAGGCCTGCGCCCGCTGCTCGCCAGTGGCTGCCGGACGATCGGGGACCTCGTGACGCGCTCCGACGCGGATCTGGCCGGCATCCGCGGGCTCGGGGAACAGGCTCTCACGGACCTGTGCGACGGACTGGCCAGCCTGCGCGAACGGCTGGCCGCGCTGCCTCGGGGGGCCCTGCGGACGTCCGACACGTTGCGCCGCCACCTGGCGACCCGGGGGCCCTTGCGCGCGCACGTCCAGGCCTACGCGGACGCGTTGGACAAGCGGTCAAGAAGGATCCTGTCCCGCCGGGTCCTCGCGCCCCGGCGGCCGACGACCCTGGCGGCGCTGGGCCGCGAACTGGGGATCACGCGAGAGCGGGTCCGACAGATCGAGGCGCGCGCCCTGCGCCGCATGGACCCGCACGGCGACCTGGCCTTCGCCCTCGATGCCCGGCTGCTCGCGGTGCGCCAGGGGCGCCGCGCCCCCCTTCGCCTGGCGGATCTGGAGGCCCGGGACGCCTGGTTCTCCGGCTGCTCCGACTGGGGTGGAGCGCTTGGACAGTTGCTGGCCGTGCTGGGATGTGAGCATCGCCTGCTCCACTGGGCCGGGCACCCCCCATTCCTCGCACCGCACGGGATGGCGGACCTGGCAGGCCTGACCACGGCCTTCCAGCGGGACGTGCCTACGGGCACGCGGCCCGAGGCGGTGCCGGCGCTGGTCCAGCGCTTCCTCGCGCAGCGCGGCGCAGCGGAACTCACGCGGCCCTTCCTCGATGCGCTCCCGCCCTACGTCGCGAGTTCCGACGGCGTGCGGTTCCGGCCCACCCTGCGACACTGGGTCGAGAACGTCCTGCTCGAGGCGGGACGCCCGCTTCGCATCCCGGAGATCGAGAAGCGCCTGCGCGCGCTCGCGGTCCCCTTCACCCGTGAGCAGGTCCGGCGCGCCTTGAACGACCTGCCGGTCATCACGACGGCCCGGGGCCTGTACACGGTGCCCGCCCTGCTCACGCCCTGGCTCGAGCACGCCGCGGCCGTGCGGGCCGAACTACGGCCCCTGATGGAGGCGCACCCCGAGCGGCAGTGGACGACGCGCGAGCTGCGGACCGTCCTGGCGGACGCCGGGCACCTTTGGGTAAGGGCCCTCCCGGAAGCCGCCGTGGCGTACATCCTGGCGTGCTCGCCGCAGGACTTCCGGCGGCTGGGACGCGGATGCTGGGTGTCGGCGCACTCGCCGGTCCGAAAGCGCCAGCAACTCGCCCCCCTCGCTGCGGCGATCCTGGAGGAACACGGCGGCCCGATGAGCCGCCAGGAACTGACCGCCCGCGTGCGCGTCACGCGGGGCCTCTCGCGGGGCCTCACAGTACGCTGGCCCCTGGTGAGCCTTGCGGGCGGGAACATCGGCCTCGGCCCGCGCGACCTCGGGTTGTCCGCCGCGCTCGCGGGGCGCATCCGCGCCCAGGCCACCGCCGCGCGGCAAGCGGGCCGACGCCTGACCCGCCTGGACGTGAAGCGGATCCTCGGCAACGTCCGCCACCACGGCGCCCTACTCGATCCCAACGCCGTCGCCTACGGGCTGGGCGTGCCCCTCGCCGACGCTGCGCCGCCCCAGCGCCGTGCCGGCGCCGCCGCCCGCCGCCCCCCCGCCCGCCCGGCGGCACCCCGGGCGGCTACCGCAGCCCCCCATCGGCGCCGAAGATGAGGGGCCCAAGGAGGCTCGCGCGTTCCAGCCCCCGGGCGGGTTCGTGGGCTCCATGCGCGCATCCACGTCCCGCGCCTTGCGGGCCCCAAGGAACCGGCCAGAGTTCCCGGAACCCGTACCCTCACCGGTTACCGCATGGCCCAGCGCTCGACACCCTCGCGGGCCAGCGGTGGCCTGCGCCCGGGCCCTGACCGGTTACACTCCGCGTCTCGATCAACGGGACCAACTACGCGCTGTGGCCTGCTCCCGGGCCCTGACCGGTTACACTTACCTATGCACCCGTCCCAAGCGACGGTCACGCTGTGGCCTGCTCCCGGGCCCTGACCGGTTACACTGCCGGTATCTGCCGGTCCATCCTACCGTGGGCTGTGGCCTGCTCCCGGGCCCTGACCGGTTACACTTAGTCGCCGCAGTAGGCGTAGAGCGCCCGGGCTGTGGCCTGCTCCCGGGCCCTGACCGGTTACACTTAGTCGCCGCAGTAGGCGTAGAGCGCCC